>NZ_WQGD01000024.1:0-32295 GCF_013034475.1 Ruegeria sp. HKCCA6837 | reverse complement strand
GCGTAACATCAGGCTTCGTTTGTGAGACCGAAGGCAATTGACCGCTTTGCGGACAATGCCGTTGTTTACGTGGCTTCGAAACTCTAGCTGTGTAGGCGAACAGAACAGAAGGCTGCTCTTGCTATAAGGCGGAGTCTCAGATGGCGAGTTTGGCGTATTTTGTTGCGGGCGTGCCGGCCTGTAGCCATAGTCCTGACCGAACGAAGTAGGAGATGCACCTCATGCCCGCCCGCAACAGATTTGCCGAACTGCATGCCGAGATCACTGAATGGCGGCGGGACATTCATGCTCATCCCGAACTGCGGTTCGAAGAACATCGAACTGCTGCAAAGGTGGTCAAATTGCTCACAGAGTTTGGCTGCAATGATGTGGTCTCTGGCGTCGGCCGAACCGGGGTCGTGGGCGTGATTCACGGTCGAACGCAGGCATCAGGCAAGGCGATTGGGTTTCGAGCGGACATGGACGCATTGCCAATTCCGGAAACCACAGGTTTATCGTACGCCTCGACTAATCCTGGCGTTATGCACGCATGCGGTCATGACGGACATACTGCAATGCTGCTTGGTGCTGCGAAATACCTAGCCGAAACGCGCAATTTCAACGGTACCGTAGTGCTGATATTCCAGCCCGCGGAGGAAGGTAGCGGTGGCGCGCGCGCGATGCTTGACGATGGATTGATGGACCGTTGGGGCATTCAGGAAGTTTATGGTATGCATAATTGGCCGGGCATTCCAGCTGGTCAGTTTGCAGTGCGCGACGGACCGCAAATGGCCGCTACTGCGTTTTTCGAACTCACAATCAAAGGCAAGGGAGGCCACGCGGCGCTACCTCATATGGCGGTGGATACAACGGTGGCTGCTGCGCAGGTGATTACCGCGCTACAGACCATCGCGGCACGCAACATCGACCCGCTAAAATCCGTTGTTGTTTCCACCTGTGGACTGCGCAGTGACAGCAATACCTTCAACGTTATCCCGGACGAGATAAAATTGCGTGGTACGGTGCGCTATTTCGATGCTGATGTACATGAGATCGTGCAAAAACGCCTATGCGAGCTTGCCGAACTGACGGCGCAGGCAAACGGTGCAAAAGCACATCTAGATTACACTTCACGCGTGCCACCCACCATCAACAACCCAGAGGCCGCTGCGCGCGCTGCTAAGGTGGCACAGGCAGTTTCCGGCGATGTTATCCGTGAATTCGACCCGGTCATGCCCGGCGAGGATTTCTCTGAAATGCTGGCCGAACGGCCCGGGGCTTATCTCTTCATAGGCAATGGTGACAGCGCCGCACTGCACAACCCGGCCTACGAATTCAACGACGACATAATCCCGGCAGGCAGTACATGGTACGCAGAGATGGCGGAGAGGAGAATGCCAATTTGATCAGGAGTAGCTGTCCCAATATGACAACCGCTGTACTAAGAAACCTGTTTCCTGGTTAGATGGTCTGCCGTCGGTTGGTTAGTAGGAAGAGATGACTTTGCACTTAAGTCATGCTCTTTCTTGCGGCTATTCCTGGGCCCTGTGCCGCTTCGATCGGCAGCAGATCTTCTCGAAATTGCGGTTATGCTGCGGGCAGCAGTCGCCGCTTGTAGCGGGCCTTGCGCTTCCACAAAGGATTGGCAGATCGAATACGCATAGGTCATGATTTCTGGCAAGAAGGTTTCGAATTTTGTGAGGGTAGCCACAGTTAGAAAGAGAGCCATGCCTCGCATGAACAAATGATAATGTTGAAGAGGGTTCTGCACTTCGCGCTCGATCAAACGGGAAAGGCAGTATCCGCCTAGTCAACGGCACCTTCCCGCGTAAGAATTTGTCCTTACAGTTCGTAGTTTTCCAAATACGTCGGATTTCGCTCCGCGCTGCGCTGATTGGCACGATTTGAGTCGTCCGGTTAGACCGTTAGTGCGGTTTGGTTAAATGACGAACAGATTGCTGTTCAGATTTAGATAGCAAGCGGAATCTCCCAATCGACTAACGGTCTACTGGACAAGGTGTAAGAAATCCTATGGTTAAATCGACCAAACCTTGTGCGGCACATGCTTGAGCATGAAGCTAATCAGCGAAAACTCGACCGTCTGTTTTAATCAAAACGCATGCCCACCATCACCCGTGTATTGAATTTGTGAGACATTATCGCAAAAAAGCCCCGCGCAGAGGCAGGAGTTATTTGGCCGCTAGCCCATTGTTGCGAGAACTGCGACGCGCCGAACTCGTACCCCCTCATTAAAATCGTAAATCCCCATCAAGGCGCGCCGCCTCACTCTGATAGATTTGCCGTTTGTTCAAATTGCGCCCATGGGATGAAAAGTGCGGTAGCCTTCTGACATTCAAAAATCGCAATTCAATCTTCGAACAGATAATGAAAAGCTCGTGGGGCGACACGCCGAACTCAACAACCCCTTAAAATCCGGCTAGAAAGACCGGATCACCCAAAAATCTTCACGTGCCGCCCACGGGAAGAGGATCGCATTGTGGCAAAGTTGTGTCCACGGCTCGTTCTGAAACTTACTGTTCGCACTTTGGAAACAGACTATTTCGACTGAGCTTGCCGTATTACGGGAATCCCCCAATTTTAGGCAAGGCGCCGATTGAGTAGTGTGCGATCACATTATCAACTTACCCCCTCGTGATGAAGATAGGGGCTGGCCCGAACCCCCTCAGCCAGCCCCTACCATTGTTATAGGGTCAGGACCTTTTAAAACGCCCCAACCTCAATCGCAGCTATTGTAAACCGAAGACGTTTGAAAAATTCGGGCTATGACCGCTGAGCGGGACTTTGCAGCCATCCGCATTTTTACTCCAAAGGACCGCAGTCAGCCCGAAGCGGACATTAAAAACATTACTTTGCAATTCCGGCTTCGCCGACGAACCAGTTGTACATCGAATGGAGAAGTTAGATATTTATTCTGGAACGCCGGCTAGACGTAAACCGTCAATTAGGTGCTCCAGATCACTCTTATTTTTATAGGGAAGCCTTTCACAGATTTTCGTCAGTGACTCTTCTGGTTGTAGTTTCAGATACTCTCCGGAATGCATTTGAGCAGCTTCCAGATCATCCAGTTTCGCATAAGCCGCTGCCAAAATCTGGTGCAAACCGTCATGGTCTGGATATCGTCCCAGTCCTTCTTCAAGTGCTGCGACAGCAGCACCGTAGCTCTTGGTGAGATACAGTGCCGTCCCCAACACTTCGTAGTAGAAACCCATGGCGAATACCGGATTATACCGCAATGCGAGCTGCGCCTCTTTAACCGCGTCTTCGCTGGCGCCAGCCGTAATGAGATAATAACCCAATGCGAAGTGCGCGTCGGCATTACTTGGTTCTAACTCTACCGCTTTTCGTCCTTCTGCGACGGCGAGAGAGTGCCTTTTTGTCCAACAATACACATCTCCTAGAACCATATGGGCCTTGCCCAGGCTGGCATCTAACCGCACGGCTTGCTTTGCATGCTTCAAAGCCAATTCAAGGGAAGCTTTGGGATCAGAACTCCACCGTTGATTGGCGTCATGCACTAAAGCCCAGGCGAGCCCTGCGTGTGCTGGCGCGTATTCATGATCTTGTTCGATGGCACTAGAATAAAGTTCAATTGCCTTTAGGTTGTCGATCTTCGTGGTGCGAGCGTGAAAAGCGTTGCCTTGTAATACATAGTCATAGGCCTTCAAGCTTTTGACTTCTTTACGAAATGCGCGCTCTTGTTCTGCTCGAGTAAGAGCAACAGTCAGTGTGGCAACAATGCTTTCGGCAACACGGTCTTGAAAGTCAAAAACTTCTGCCAAATCTCCATCAAAACGGTCAGCCCAAAGCTGGATTGAATTATCTGTGTCTATCAAACTGGCGTTGACACGTACGCGACCGCTTCCGCGGCGTACAGTCCCTTCAAGAACATAGCGAACACCTAGCTCGCGTGCTGCCTCCACAGCGGATTGTGAGCGATTTTTGTATTCTCGGGTTGCATTGCGAGCAATAACAACAAGACCCGAAATCTTGGATAAGTCGGTAGCGATGTCGTCCGCAACACCTTCGGAAAAATACTCATCCTCAGGATCACTCGACATATTTTCAAAGGGTAGGATCGCAATTGACGGCTTTTCTTGATTTGTCTGAACCGCTCCCTTCGCGGGCCAGCGAAACACCCTGATCGGGCGCTCTAATCCCTTTAAGTTGTGCTGACCGGCATCAACGAAATTTGCTTCGATCCGATTTCCAACACTCTCGTTCACCAGTGACGAAACACATATTCCGTCAGGCTCGGCCAAGGCTTCGAGCCGGGCCGCTACGTTCACGCCGTCACCAAAAATGTCATCGCCATCAACAACTATATCACCAAGATTGACTCCGATCCGAAGCCTTATCTTACCGTTCACCTCTCGGTTCTGTTGTTGTATCCTAAGCGCTGCATCGACGGCATCGACTACGCTGGAAAACTCTACAAGCGCACCATCGCCCATCTTCTTTACGATCCGTCCTCGCCTAGAAGCGACGATGGGATCGAAAATTTCAGTCCAATGATCCTGCAAAGCTGCCAGAGTACTGGCTTCATTCTCGTTCATCAAACGGGAATATCCGACCACGTCTGCTATAAGTATTGCTGCTAGCCGTCGCGCCATTTCCGCTCCCATTCGAAATTGAAGCTAACGAAACGTATTGCAGAAATCTATTGGTGATACAGTTGTTGGGAAAACGTACTGCGATGGATCTCGAAAAGACTCTTCAAAAATCGATGTGATTTCTGCACCAAAGAATCCGAAAGCTTGTAGACTGCTTTGGCGCGAACCGGACCATCGCGGCACTCGACGTGAACGGCTGTTCTGCGGACAAAGCTGCCATCGTATCTCAAGTTGTTAGCGGCCGCTTCCAACCCTAAGCAACCGTTAGCGTGAAGCCAGTTCGATGAAGAACAAAGACTGTGACCTGATGGTCGCGGACCTGACAATTGTAAAAAGCCTGGGCAGATGAGAGGCGCCAATTGCGTCGGCGCCTCCTTCGCTTATTCGATCGCAGGCATACCAGTCACAGCCTCAAAGGCATCGGAAATCGGTTCAGAGTGTTGCGGATCGCGCGTGCCAGGCAGCACCTCAAAGAAGGGATCGAAGTCCACCATCGCCTGCGCCAAGACCCCCAGCATGGTCGGGTCGCCGTCTAGCTTTGCAGTTCCGTCCGCCAATTGCGCGTCGAGCGTTTTCTCACCAGCCATTGTCAGTTCCAGATCACCACGGTTTATGGTCAGTGTCAGGTCTGGCGATTCTGACTGGAAGCCCTCGACATTCGTTAGCGTGGCATTGCGCAGGTCAACGAGGAACTTTTCTCCGTTATCGGGTGTTATGAGGTTCATTGTGAACGCATGGCCTTCGACCTTGCGGCTGTCCATTTTGATCGCAAGGAAATTCAGGAACAGTTCGGTCGACATGGCTCGGATTACATCCGGGCTGGAGGTGTCGGGAATGTCCCCCTCAGGAATGCCCGAGCGCAATTCAAACGCCCCTGATAGGAAAGAGTTTCTCAGGCCGGGGTTTTCCTGCTGATAGCCAAGCTGCTCATAGATGTCCGCAAGCAGGTTCTTTGCGAGCTGGTTGCGGGGTTCTGCCTGGACCAGTTTGTTCAGGATTTCGCTGGCCAGCAGATACTCTCCTTCATCATGCAGTTCGCGACCTCTGACCATGATTGTATCTGATCCACCCATCATCTCGACGTAGAGTGGCGCAGAGTCTTCCGGGGAAAGCGGGATCAGAGTTGCCGGATTACAGTCCCAAAAGCCTATATATCGTTGTACTACACCACGGCTGTTGTGTTCTGGTGAGCCGTGATACCCGCGACAATGCCATTTGTCCTGAAGGCTCTGCGGCAGTTTGTAGACATTATGGATCTGATTGATCGTCACGCCCTTGTTTACGAAGTGCAGAACCTGGTTGTTCATGTGAGCATAGAGGTCTCGCTGGTCCCGAAGGATCGCCTGAATGCGGTCATTGCCCCAGCGCGGCCAGTGGTGCGAATAGAACATCACTTCAGCTTCTTCACCATATAGGTGCAGTGCCCTCGAGATGTATTTGGACCACCTTAAGGGGTTTCTTACAGGTGCTCCGCGAAGCGTGTAGATGTTGTGCAGCGTCGCCGTGACATTCTCTGCCATCCACAAGGCTTTCATGTCCGGGATATAGGTGTTCATGTTGGATGGCGCTTCGGTGCCTGGCGTATTCTGGAAGATCATTCGCACACCGTCGACCTCGAATTCCTCGATGTCATCTTCCACGATCCTGGTTGGTGCGATCAACCCGACTAACCCGGCAGAAACTCCTTGGCCCAAACCCTGTCCGGCATAGCCGTGTGGACTGGCTGGCAGTAGCAGGCCATATTGATAGAACAGGCGACGGTTCATTGCGGTGCCTGCGTAGACGTTTTCCGAGATCGTGTGTTCCATGAAGTCTCGGGGCGCAATGATCTCAACCTTCCCCGCCCGCACATCCACTTCGTCAACCACGCCACGCACGCCGCCCCAGTGGTCCCCATGAGAATGCGAGTAGATCACTGCCGTGACAGGCAAGCCCCCACCCACGTGCTCTTGAAACAATTCCAGAGCGGCACGCGCGGGTTCAGCAGAAACCAATGGGTCAATGACGATCCAGCCAGTTTTACCACGCACAAAGGAGATGTCGGAAAGATCAAAGCCGCGCACCTGATAAATACCCGGAATAACCTCGTAGAGGCCGTAGTTTTGGTTCAGGCGCGATATTCGTTGCATCGAAGGGTGAATGCTGTCGAAATCGGTGTCGGAGTTCAGAAAGTCGAACCTTTCCTTGTCCCAAGCAACGTGGCCGGCATCCGCCATGATTTTCTTATCTGGCATTTCTGCGATAAAGCCGTGCTTTTGTTCGTCGAAGTCCCGCGTGTCCGAAAAGGGCAAGTTGCGGCGCGCTTCATCCAGAATTTCCAGAGTAAACTTGGAAGGTGCTTTGCCTTCAGGATGAAAATGTTCCTCGAGAGGGGCCGCCTCCTGCGCATGTGCCACAGCGTCATCAAGAAGGGCGGCTCCAGATACCGCAAACGCCGTTCCCATTGTTGGTATTGCTTTGAGGACATCTCTTCGTGTGGTCATGTCTGTCTTCCTTTTGTAAGTGACTGCGGTTGAAACCAATTCAGGTCGCCAAGGACGCTTGGTGTTCGCAGTTGGTTTTCGCAGTGCTTGGATGAAGGAATTTTAGTGCGGCTACCGTTCGTAGACTTCGTCACCAGATCAAATTAGAAAAAAGTTGCCTCGGTACCCGCAATCTATCGAGTGCAGGGGATTGGAGCAAATCAGATGACCAAGTCAGGTCGATTGACAGCGGAACAGAAACACATTTTGCAAAGCTCCGGCTGGCTCAGCACCAGAAGCTTGGCGTTCCAGGAGTCATTGTTGGAGATAGGGTCAGCAAAGTCTTTGGAGGCCGGACAGCTTTTGTATGCAAGGGGCAAGGTGCCAACGCATGTCCACGGGCTGATCAAAGGGCAAATAGACGTTCAGATCCTAGCGCCAAACGGAGAAGAGTTGTCCTATCCTTCGGGGCAGCAGAGCAAATGGTACAGTTTTGCGGACGTCATCACGAGAGAACCCGCGGTGGGGACGGCCATCGCGCGCCTACCCACGCTCCTCCTAAGCATTTCCCGGTCGGAATTCCTCGAGTTTTTGAATGAGGACCCACGGCGGTACTCAGACGTCATCGCGCATGACAACGCTCTCAGACGAAACATTCAAGCGGTTCTCTCCGAAGTAGTGACAGGCAGTGGTATAGACCTTGTGTGGAGCCATCTAGCTTGGATAGCAAGAAATGATCGCTTGGACGCAAACGATTCAATTACAATTTCCCAGTCGGATTTTGCGTCGTCCGTCGGCGTCTCACTTCCAAGCGTACAACGTGCTTTCCGCGACATGAAACGGCGGGGCATTATCGACACATACTACGGCAAGATTGTCGTGAAGAACCTTCATAAGCTTCAAGAAATCGCCGAAACGCTTGGAAGTGAATAACTTTCTGAAGCGGTGCTGCCAAGGGCTGGCAAAGTCAAAATTGTTGCGCATTGCCGATATAGGTGCTCGGCGCAGAAATTTGCACAATGGGCTCGAAACAGCCATTCGCTACGGCTTGCATGAATGTCCGCTATGCGGACTTTGCTGCCGTTAATATTATCCGGTGGAACAACCGCTTTGTGCACTTTGCGACCGAGGTTACAAAGAACGTCCTGCAGAGAACGGTCATTCGTGGCAACAGCGTTCGGCCAATAGCCACAAGCTAAAGAAGACAATATGCTGTTTAGAAAAGCAGAAAAACAAGGAGTAGTTCGCCTCAGGCTGGAGAAATCGAACCGTTGAATGCTCCGAATACGGATGTATCAATTGAAGCTACGCAGATGGCTGTTACTGTTCAAATGTGAAGGGCAGCAGTATGAGTTCACGACCGCCCTTTACGCGCCGACGGCCCTCAGTCCACCGCAAGCTCTGTGATTTCGCGGCGAAATGGTAGGTCGTCACCTAAATCTCTGCCATCAAGCTCCCGTGCATAACGGTGACCGGCATAGGTTGCCCAGGCGATCGGCCCCGGTGCGTTGGCGTCACCAATTAATTTGACCGACTTGATACCTGCATCCGCCCATTCGACCTCGCGAGATTTCAGGTCATTAAATACGGCGTTGTTTTCCAGGCGCGACGCCACCATCACAACGGCATCCGTCTCAATCTTCCAGGTTCGGTCGGTGTAGACGCAGTTCGAGACCACGTGATCCGAGTGAATTTCGGTGACACCTTGATTGAGCACGATCTCGACCCCTGCGTCCACCAGCCGTGGATGGATGGCGACTTGCTCAAGCGTGTTGTTCGTCCAGTCACTGACAAATGCCGACGGAGTGACCAGAGTCACTTTTGCACCGTTCTTGGCCAACAGTTCGGCCAGAACGCCGCCCATGTAATAGTGGTCATCGTCATAGACCACTACGCGGCCCGATGGGATTGTGCCATCCATCAGATCATCCGGTGTGTAAACCTTGGCACCTTCTGCTATCGGCATTGGAACAACATGCTGACGCGAGACCCCGTCGTTGCGCCATGTAGACCCAGTGGCGATGCAGACGTTTTCAAAGCCGAACTCCAGAATGCTCTCGGCATCCAACTCACTTTCGCGATAGATTTCCACGTTCGGACGTTGGCTCAGCTGGTAGTCGCGATAGTCCACGACACGACCCCAGGCCGACAGTCCCGGCAGCAGGCGTTCGCGGGCCACGCGCCCGCCGATCACATCGCGCGCCTCGGCCACCGCGACATCGTATCCCCGACGACAAAGCGCCCAGGCGGCCTCAAGCCCCGCGGGGCCAGAACCTACGACCAGCACGTTTGAGCTTTCGCCCTTTTCGTTCATCTTCTCTGGATGCCAGCCTTTGCGCCATTCTTCCATAAATGTCGGGTTCTGGGTACAACGGCTGATCGACATGGTCATATCGCCAGTGATGCAGATGTTGCAGCCGATGCATTCGCGGATGTCTTCGATCCGACCTTCTTCGATCTTTTTTGGCAAAAACGGATCAGCGATTGAGGGACGCGCGCAGCCGATGAAGTCCAGCGTTCCGGACTTGATCATCTTGGCCATCACATCGGGTGAGGTGAAGCGTCCAACCCCAACGATGGGCTTGTCGGTCAACTCATGAATGCCACGCACCAGTTGTTCCTGTGCAGCCTCTTCCTTGAACCGCGAAGGGCCGGAACAATCCTCCCACGTGCCCTGAGCCAAATCCCAAAGGTCGGGCAGGTCTTTGTTCATTTCGATGTAGTCGCGCACCTCGGCGTTCGAGAAACCCAGATCCCCAATGGTTTCGTCCAACGAGACACGAAGCGTGATCGCCATCGTATCACCCACGGCATCACGCATATCGGCGATGACTTCCTGACTGAACCGGGCACGGTTCTCCAAAGACCCACCATATTCGTCGCTGCGTTGGTTGGTCGCCCGGCTGAGGAAGTGCTGGAAAATACCAAATCCATGCGCGCCATACAGACAGATCAGGTCAAAACCTGCTTCTTTCGAGCGTTTAGCTGCATTCACGAACCAACGGCGCAAGTCCTTGATGTCCTGCTTGTCCAAGGCACGCGCCTGAACCGGATCATTGGTAAAGGTACGGATCGGCATGGCCGAAGGGGCCAGTGGGACTTCTTTGGTGTATAGATTAGGTCCGTTGATGCCGGAATAGGCAAGCTGAATGCCGGCCAGCGCGCCATGGGTCTTCATCCGCTCGGACATCTTGCGCAATTGGGGGATGTCTTTGTCTTCCCACAGGCGGAGTTCGATGAACGGAGTAATCTCAGACGTGTGGTGCATCTCGCACTGTTCGGTAAATATGACGCCCCAGCCACCTTCGGCCTTGATACCTCGCATTGCGGCTGCCGCAGACGGGTCGCGATATCCGCCGCCGTTGCAGTGAGGCACCTGATAGAACCGGTTCTTGGCCGTTAGGGGGCCGATCTTCATCGGTTCGAACAGAATGTCATAGCGTGGATCGCGCATAGCTGGCTCCTTGTGGCTGGCTGATGTGTTAGATGGGGCTATGCCGCCCCGAATAAGGAATTACAGACCGGCGGCGACTTCGGTGATGGCGTCGCGCAGGATGACTTCAATACGATCAATCATCGGTTCGTCCATGATCAGTGTCGGAGACAGGATCAGAACGTTACCGAGGGGGCGAGCTATGAGGCCGCGCTTCTGACAAGCGCGCGCGACTTTCAGGCCCACCTGCGCTTCTGCCGGATGGCTTTCCTTTGTGGCGCGATCCTTCACGAATTCGATCCCCATCATGAAGTGGCTTCCGCGCACTTCACCCACCATTTCGATATCGGTCAGGCCACGCAGGTTGTTTTCAAACTGCTTCCCGGTCGTCTGCACACGCTCGGGAATGCCCTCCCGCTCCATGATTGCTATATTGGTAAGACCTGCCGCTGCAGCCGCTGGGTGGCCGGAATAGGTCATACCGTGCAGGAACATACCGTCGGGGCCTGAGATGACCTCGTGAATATCGTCGGAAACGATCGTGGCAGACAGCGGCTGATAGCCAGATGTCAGACCTTTGGCCGTGGTTATGATGTCGGGCACCATGTCAAAAACATCTTCGGATGCAAAGAAGTGTCCGAGACGCCCAAAGGCGGTTACGACCTCATCGGCAACGTACTTAATGTCGTTGGCCTGACAGACCTCCCACGCGCGTTTATGATAGCCAGCTGGCGCGGTCACAACACCGCCCGCGCCTTGGATCGGTTCTGCAATGAAGGCACAAATGTTTTCTGCGCCGATGCGCTCGATGTTCTGTTTCAGATCGTCGATGAGGGCGTCGAGGAACTCGGCCTCGGTCATCTCACCGCCTTCGCGCCAGTAATGGGGCGAGTGCAGATGATGCACAAGTTCACTGGCCGCGTGCCAGCCTTCAGAATAGCCGGGCGTGGTCATCGCCATCGCCAGATGGGTCGAGCCGTGATAGGCCCCATGCCGCGAGAGAACCAGTTTCTTTTCGGGCCTCCCTTTGCGGATATTGTAGTGATGCAGCATCCGGATGGCGCTGTCATTGGCGACCGAGCCGGAATTGCCAAAATACACGGCGTTCAAATGACCCGGCGCAAGTTGTGCGATCTTCTTGGCAAGTGCTGCCGCAGCCGGGTGGGTGAAATTGTAGAAAGTCGAATAATAGTCCAGTGTTTTGAGCTGATCCGAGATCGCCTCAATCATTTCCTCATTGCCGTGGCCGATGTTGACACACCAAAGGCCACCGATGCCATCAATCAGTTCATTGCCATCGCTGTCGTAAACAAATGCGCCCTTTGCGCGTGAGATCACTGTACGTGCGCCTTGCTGCTTCAACGCGTTCAGATCGGCGAAGGACTGAATCAGGTGTTCGTCCTGCGCAAGAATGTCGAGCGTATCTTTGGCCATGACCAACCTCTTTGTTTTTTCGATGCAATTTTGCTGATCCGGCGAGGCCTCTTAGAAACCACGATCGTATTGGCGATTGCATACCACCCTATTCTGCAGGGAAGGTTACTTTGTCTGATTTAAGGGGTATATACCCCCAGGGGGGTATTAGAAATGTCGACCATTCAAGCACCAGACGCTCTGTCAGCCGCAATACTGGCGGTCGGATCGGAGTGTTTCGGCGACGCGCTTTACACGTGGCTAAAATCAACTTGTTCTTTTGACAATTTCGCAATCATTGCCTTCTTTCAGCACAGCAGTCCCCAAGTCCTAATGACTCATGCGCGAGACAGCCGCGTTTTTGAGCGGATCGATAGTCACTATGTCAAAGGCGCTTATCTGTTGGATCCATTTTATGGTCTGCATCAAAGCCGTGCGGCTGACGGTCTTTACAGATTGACCGATATTGCACCCGATCAGTTTCAACGGAACGAATACTTCAAATCCTATTACACAAATACGACGCTAACGGATGAGCTGGCCTTTTTCGCAGGTCTCAGCCCCGTAAGTTCGATCACTGTGTGTCTCGGTCGGGATGCAACCACCGCATCGCGTTTTTCCAGCAAGGATTTCAACGCGGCCAAGAGTGTGGCGCCGGTTGTCAATGCGCTGATCAGGAGGAACTGGTCTGACCTAAAACCCTCGAGTGAAACAAAGCCTGAAGATGTCGTTGCGCAACTGCGTCAGCGATTGCTTGATGAAAGCGGCATCGGATTGAGTCCAAGACAGGCACAGGTGGCGTTATTGATCCTGCAGGGTCATTCGTCGATTTCTATTGGCCTGACATTGGGTATCAGCCCTCAAACCGTCAAGGTTCTGCGCAAGCAACTCTACCGCAAATGCCATATCTCTTCACAAGGCGAACTCTACCATTTGATCGCACCGTTTCTTTCGGAAAGCGGACAACAGACTGGGAAACAAGGGCAATTACCGACGGGTTAGTCAAAGCCTAATTAAGAGTAAGTTAGACAGTAATTTCGCCTTTTCCCAACTTGTGAAAGCTTAGCCCGGAAACGTGCAAAACGTGCTGGAGCGGCACAGGAAACGGTGCGCCAAGGTTCTGCTCTGGCGTCTTTAGTTCTGAAAATACAAGGCCTCCGGCCCGTTGCGGTCGTTCGTCCGTACAGACAGCACAAGATGCACAAAGACAACGGCCTTCTCAGGTCAAAACGTGACGCAGAAATAGGGAACCGACATATGTCCATTGAGAAAACGGATACGCTGGTTGTTGGAGGCGGGCAGGCGGGTATCGCGCTGAGCGAGCACCTTGGAAACAACGATGTGCCCCATATCATTTTGGAAAAGAACCGCACCGCCGAGGCGTGGCGCACTGGTCGTTGGGATGCTTTGGTCGCAAACGGCCCGTGCTGGCACGATCGTTTTCCCAGCCTCCAGTTCAATGGGGATGATCCGGATGCGTTTGTGCCCAAGGACCGTGTTGCCGAATACCTCGTCGAATATGCAGAAATGGTGAACGCACCAATCCGCGAGGGTGTTGAGGCGCTGAAAGCCGAGCGTTTGCCCGGCAAAGGTGGGTTCCGTGTTGAGACGACCGCCGGCGAAATACATGCCAAGCGTATTGTCGCCGCTACAGGCGCTTTCCAGCATCCGGTTATTCCGCCCATCGTGCCGGAAACGGCTGGCGTCGAGCAACTTCATTCCTTTTACTACAAGAACCCCGAGCAACTGGCCGAAGGCGCAGTCATGGTTGTGGGCGCTGGCTCGTCCGGCGCACAGATTGCGGATGAGTTAAACCGCGCCGGTCGCAAGGTTTTCCTGTCTGTTGGCCCTCATGACCGGCCCCCGCGCCGTTATCGCACCCGCGACAACGTTTGGTGGTTGGGCGTTCTGGGTCTCTGGGACATCGCCGCGCAAAAACCGGGAACTGAACATGTTACGATCTCGGTCAGCGGTGCACATGGCGGGCACACAATGGATTTCCGCCGTCTGGGGAATGAAGGTGTGACCCTTACCGGCATGACCAAGAGTTTCGAAAACGGCGTTCTCAGCTTTGCCGATGATCTACAACGCAATGTCGCAGCAGGTGATGCCAACTACCTTGAAATGCTGGATTTGGCAGACGCCTATATCGAGCGCACTGGTATTGATCTACCCGAAGAGCCCGAGGCGCGTGAGCGGTTTGCTGATCCTGACAGCCTAACCAACCCCCTGACATCGGTCGACTTTGCGAAGGAAGGCATCACAACAATAATCTGGGCGACGGGTTTCCGGCAGGATTTCAGTTGGATCAAGGCAGATGCCTTTGATGCCCAGGGCGCGCCGATTCACCAGCGTGGTGTTTCGGTTGAACCCGACATTTATTTTCTGGGCCTGCCTTGGCAGTCACGGCGCGGTTCGACCTTTATTTGGGGCGTCTGGCACGATGCGAAATACATCGCTGATCAGATCGCAATTCAACGAGCATATGCCAAATATGACGGTGAAGCGGCCATCGTCGCACCCGCCGCAGCAGAATAAGCAGTCAGGACTTCGAAATGGCGCATACACGCATTCGCAAATTCAACACCAAAGAAACCTACCCCGAGCAAAACCTGGACAACGATCTATGTCAGGCCGTTGTGACACAGGGCGGTAAGACAGTATATCTGCGCGGCCAATGCCCGCAAAACCTGGATGATGCGGTCAATATCGATAGTCATGATCCGGTCGAACAGACCCACAAAGTTATGCAGAACATCAAACAATTGATCGAAGAGGCCGGCGGCTCGATGGAGCATCTGGTCAAGGTGGTCGTCTACATTACCGATGTACGCCACCGTGAGGCTGTATATCGGACCATGGGTGAATACATCAAAGGTGTTCACCCTGTTTCGACAGGGCTGGTGGTACAGGCACTGGCGCGCCCCGACTGGTTGGTTGAAATCGACGGAACCGCCGTTATTCCCGATTGATCCACCTGATCAATCAATTTGACCGGACCGCGCCAGTTGTTCTCCCCAAAAGAAGGCGCGATCCGGACTTTCTTTTTTCAGGAGAACCGAATGACTTTTTCATTGGTCGCCCGCTGCGCTGATACCGGCATGTTTGGTTTGGCGATTTCGTCATCATCACCCGCCGTGGCCGCGCGCTGTTCCTTTGCCCGGGCAGGTGTTGGTGCGGTTGCGTCACAGAACGTTACAGACCCCAGCCTCGGTCCGCTTACGCTGGATTTGTTGGAGCAAGGCAAGACAGCGCCTCAGGCGATCGACGCCATGAAAGCGCAGGCAAAGTTCGTCGAATACCGACAGGTTCTGGCTGTGGATGATCAAGGTCGCACGGCGATCCATTCCGGCCCCAACAGCCTTGGTATCTGGACGCAGGCGCAGGCTGAGAATGTCGCGTCGGGCGGAAACCTTCTGGACAACGAGGGCATTCCTCAAGCTATCGTCGATGGGTTCCTGTCGTCCTCCGGGCATATCGGGGACCGCTTGATCGCCGCAATGCGGGCCGGTTTAGCCGCCGGTGGCGAAGCAGGCCCGGTGCATTCGGCCGGTATGAAGATCGTTGACAAGGTTAGCTGGCCCGTCGCCGATCTTCGCTGCGACTGGACCGAGGATTGCCCCATCGAGGCCATTGCAACCGCCTGGAATATCTACAAACCGCAACTTGACGCCTACACCCAACGCGCGCTCGACCCGCGTGAAGCACCGTCTTACGGCGTTCCGGGCGACGAATAATCAGGGAGACACATAATGTTGGACAATACCCACGAGGATTGGAAAAGCCGTGCGGCCAGCCTGACGTTCCGGGGACAAGCCTTTATCGACGGTAAATTTACCGATGCTGCATCAGGTAAGACCTTTGACAGTATTAATCCGGCCACTGGCGCGGTTCTGACCCCGGTCGCCGAATGTGACGAAGAAGATGTCAATCGTGCCGTTTCCGCAGGTCGTGCTGCCTTTGAGGATGGTCGCTGGTCGCGAATGGCTCCAGGTGATCGCAAGGCGGTGATGCTGAAGCTGGCCGATTTGATCCGGGAAAATCTCGAAGAGATGGCGCTGCTGGACAGCCTTGATATGGGTAAGCTGGTGACGGATGCCGTGACTATCGACGCGCCGGGCTCAGCTCACTTCTTCCAGTGGTATGCCGAGGCAATTGATAAGGTCTATGATGAGGTAGCTCCAACCGGTCCCGGCGATCTGGCGTTGGTCAGTCGCGTGCCATTGGGTGTGGTTGGTGCAGTAACCCCTTGGAACTTCCCGCTTGATATGGCGACGTGGAAAGCCGCCGCCGCGCTGGCCGCAGGAAACTCGGTTGTGCTCAAACCGGCTGAACAATCACCTTTGTCAGCATTGCGTTTGGCGGAACTGGCGGCTGAAGCCGGCGTTCCTGATGGCGTATTCAACGTTGTTCCAGGTTTTGGAGTAACTGCGGGTAAGGCGCTTGGCTTGCATATGGATGTCGACTGCCTGGCCTTCACCGGGTCAACAGCAATCGGCAAGATGTTCATGCAGTATTCTGGCCAGTCAAACCTGAAACAGGTCTGGCCGGAAACCGGGGGCAAAAGCCCCAATCTTGTCTTTGCCGATTGCGAGGATTTGGATACCGCTGCCGACATGGCGGCCTTTGGCATCTTTTTCAATCAGGGCGAAGTGTGCTCGGCGAATTCTCGGCTCTATGTGGAACGCTCGATCAAGGACGCGTTTGTCGAGAAATTGATTGTCCGCGCGCAGGCGATGCAACCGGGTGACCCACTGGATCCAACCTCGAAAATGGGTGCAATCGTTGATGAAAAGCAAACACAGGGCATCATGCGCTTTGTTGAAGAGGGCAAGAAGACAGCCAATCTGGTGACAGGCGGTGAACGTGTCACCGTCGAGGGCAAAGGCTGTTTTGTTCAGCCAACAATCTTTGACGACGTGGCCCACGACAATCCATTGGCTCGGGATGAGATTTTCGGTCCCGTTTTGTCAGTGATCCCGTTTGACACCGAAGAGCAGGCGGTGGCGATGGCAAATGACTCGATATATGGGTTGGCCGCGTCGGTGTGGACCGACAACCTGTCCCGGGCTTGCCGGGTGTCTAACAAGCTGATGGCGGGGACCGTGTCGGTTAACACGGTCGACGCATTGTCCGCAATGACTCCGTTTGGCGGTATGAAGCAGTCAGGTTTTGGACGTGATTTGTCTTTGCACTCGCTTGAAAAGTATACTGCTTTGAAGACCACTTGGATCAAGTACAAGGCTTAATCCACGGCCAAGCGGAGATGTGCCATTGCCTTTCAGATACACGCTGCGACAGCTTGAGTATTTTGTTGCGGTCGGAAAGGCGGGCAGCATCGCTGCGGCCAGCGACAAACTGAACGTGTCGTCGCCGTCGATCTCGGCGGCGATAACCCAGCTTGAGGTCGAATTCGGAGTCACGTTGTTTGTACGCGAACATGCGCGGGGGCTTTCGCTGACGAAGGCTGGACACAGGATCATGGAACGAACGGAGTTTGTTCTACGTGAAGCTGACCTTCTGGCAACGCTCGCCGGGGAAATCACAGGTAAGGTTCAGGGCATTCTGTCCGTCGGTTGTCTTGCTACATTTGCTCAGTTCATTCTGCCGGGGATACGGCGAGATTTTGAACAAAACTACCCCGATGTAAGGATCGAACAACGTGAGTTGAATCAGGCTGATATCTTCAGCCAACTACGTCGCGCTGAACTGGACATCGCACTGACTTATGATCTGGATATCCCGGCCGATCTTGAATTCCAGCCCTTGCACGAACTGCCGCCTTACGTGGTTCTTGGGGAAGATCACACATTGGCCGGCCGTACCGAATTGACGATTTCAGACCTTCAGGACAGCCCCATGGTTCTGCTGGACCTTCCATTCAGTGGTGAATACTTCCTGTCGTTCTTCCGAGAGGCAAATATCAAACCCAACATCGCGGAACGCACTGCGGACATGTCGGTGATGCGATCATTGGTTGCCAATGGTTTCGGGTTCTCCATTGCGAATATTCGCCCTCATAACACCTTATCACCAGATGGGAAAAAACTGGCTTATGTTTCTTTGGCCGGGGAGTTGCGCCCATTGCGTCTTGGTCTGTTGCGAGCAAAAGCTGAAAACGAGACAAACACTCTAAAAACCTTTGTCGAGCACTGCGCCCGCGCCGTGAAATCGGGAACGCTTCCGGGTTTGCATTCCTCAGGGGAGGGAGTGATTTCTAGTTCTTAGAAATCTCCTAACCTCTGCTTCGTCATTCCCAGATTTAAGTATTCTGTCCGTTGTATAGGCTTTGCTTAAATCCCCGACACAGTTGGGGTCAAACCGGTCGGCAACTCGAAAAACAGGTTCAATTCGCATGACGTCTACACTGGGTATTCTCGAAAAGCTGGTTGGCTTCGATACGGTCAGCAAGAACTCGAACCTTGAACTTGCCGCTTATGTCGAAGAATTTCTGGAAGCCCGCGGTTTTGCAGTTCATCGCATAACCGATCCCGGTGGCGATAAAACGGGGCTATATGCGGAAAAAGGCCCCGCGGGAGATGGGGTTCTGCTTTCGGCCCATACTGATGTCGTCCCAGTCGAAGGCCAAAGCTGGACCAAGGACCCGTTTCGCCTAACGCGCGAAGGAAACCGTGTCTACGGTCGTGGTACCACAGATATGAAGGGCTATGTGGCGTCAGTCATGGCGTTGGCAGATCGGACGGCCGGGGCTGACCTGCGAGAGCCACTCAAGATCGCGCTGTCTTATGACGAGGAAGTTGGGTGCGTGGGCATTCAACACATGCTGGATCGGCTTGCCCCAATGCTGGGCCAACCCCGTGCGTGCTTCGTTGGCGAACCGACTGAAATGCAGGTCGCTATCGGGCACAAAGGCAAAGCTGCGCTGCGCGCTGTTTGCCACGGTCAAAGCGGGCATTCCGCGCTGGCCCCTAAATTCGTCAATGCGCTGCACCTTGCAACCGATTTTGTAGCCGAGTTGCGGGTACTACAAGACGTCTATGCTAAGAGTGGAAACAGCGATCCGGCCTATTCAGTGCCCTATACGACCTTCCATGTGGGTTTGCTTTCGGGGGGCAAAGCGCTGAACATTGTTCCGGACCGAGCTGAGTTGACCTTCGAATACCGTCATCTTGCCTCGGACCATGGCAAAGATATCCTTTCACAGATTCAAGACGCCGCGGTCAGGGTAGCGGCCCGGTATCAATCTCTTTGCCAAGAAGCGCGCATAGAGGTCGAACAATACAACGCCTATCCCGGACTGGATGTTGTTGAGACCGAGGGCGTCATCTCTTACGCCCAGAAACTTGCCCAAAGCAACGTCACCACCAAGGTCGCGTTTGGCACCGAGGCCGGGTTTTTCAGCGAGTTGGGTATTCCAACCGTTGTCTGCGGACCCGGTTCCATGGAGCGCCAAGGGCACAAGCCGGATGAATATCTTGAAATTGATCAATTAAACGCGTGCGACGCGATGATGGATCGTATCCTCGAAGACATCAGCCGCTAAAAATAACCCGGTATGGAAACCAAAAAAGCCCCCGGAAGAACCGAGGGCTTTCGCGTTAGGAATATGGTCTGACTTATTTCTTCAGGTTGGTCCAGATCTGGTCATAGACCGCCTGGGTTTCCTCATCACAGACTTCGATGAACACACCTTGGCCTGCATTGGCATGGGGGTTCTTTTCGGGCTGTTCAGCCAATGCCGGATCAAGGAACTCGCTAACACCGTTCACACCAGCGTTGTACTGTGCAAAGTTGGACACGGCTGCGATGTTTTCAGGTTCCAACAGGAAATCCATGAAGATTAGCGCGTTTTCGCGGTTGGGAGCGTCTTTCAGCAGAACGACATTGTCCATCCACGCGATGTAGCCCTGCGTCGGAAAAGCGTATTCCACATTTGCGCCTTCCTCGCGCGCCTTGGCCGAGAATCCGTCATAGATCTGGCCTACAGCTGCGTCACCGGAAACCAGAACTTCTTTCGCCGTATCCGAATTGAACGATGCCCAGTGCTGCTTCGCTTCTTGCAGCATGGCGTTCAGCGCCTTTAGTTGCTCGCGGTCTGTGGAACACTGCGGGATACCCATGTGCAGCGCGGCCATCGCCATGACTTCGCCTTGGCTGTCCAGCATGTTGATACGGCCCTGCAGCTCGGCCGGAGGGTTGAACAGAATGTCTGTGGTTTGAATGTCGCCTTCATAAGCATCGCGGCTAACCGCAAAGCTGGTCGAGCCCCACTGATACGGGATCGAGGATTGGCGACCGGGATCAAAACCGGGATCGGCCCATTCGGGCGCGATGTTGCCTTTATTCTTCAACTCACCGTCGGCGATGGTGTCCAGCATGCCTTCGCCGGCCATGATCGAAACCATGTAGTCGCCCGGCACGGACACATCGTAGGTACCGATGCCGCCTGCCTTGAGCGATGCCAGCATCGCCTCGTTCGAGTCGTAAGTGTCCATAGTGACAGTGATGCCGGTTTCTTCGGTGAACTTGTCCAGCAGCTCTTGCGGCATGTACTCGAACCAGTGGTACAGAACCAGTTCACCTTCGGCTGCTGCAGCGTTTGCGCCTATTGCCAAAGCAAGGGCAGTGACCCCGTTTTTCATCATATGTTTCATGTGTCTCTCCATTTGTTGGTTATTTTGTGTTGTCAGATTTGCTGACGAAATAGCTGATCGTGACCATGACGATGGACACACTCAGCAACATGGTCGAAATCGCCATGATATTCGGTTTGATCCCTTGCTTGACCGAGCCAAAGATCGCCGTGGGCAAGGTCTCGACCCCCGCACCCTTCACGAAGTTAGTGATGATGAAGTCATCCAGGCTGACGATGAAGGCCAGCAGAAAACCCGAGATGATGCCTGGCATCATTAGTGGCAGTAGGATCTTGGTAAAGGCCTGCCGTTTGGTGGCGTAGAGGTCCAGTGCAGCTTGTTCATAGCTGTCTTCGATCCCTTGCATTCGGGCCGAGATAGGTAGGTAGGCGAAGGGAATACAGAAGGCGATATGGGCCAGCAGGATGGTCAGAAGCCCGCGCTCGAACCCGATCGAATTGAAGAAGATCAGAGTCGCGACCGCCAAAACAATCTCAGGCACCATCAGCGGTAAGCTGATCAGACCGAAAGACAGCGTGCGAAAGCGGAATTTGCCGCCGCGTACCATGCCCGTAGCAGCCAGAGTGGCAATAGACGTCGCCGTGGTTGCAGCGATGATCGCGATAATAAAGCTGTTTTTGGCAGCCGTTTTGAACTTACCGCTTTCAGGCCCGGTGAAGACATCCGCATACCAACGCAGCGAAACACCTTCCCAGTTGGTCAATGATTGCGAAGCGTTGAAGCTGTAGATGGTGACGACGACCAGCGGAGCATAGAGGATGACCAGACAGAGCAGAGTGATCCCTTTGAAGCCTGTGTACGCCTTTATGTCGAATTGTTTGCTTGCCATCGGTCAGCCCCCCGCCTTGTCGGCTTTGGCCTGCTGACGGGCCGAGAACATCAGAATGATCAAAACCATTGTCAGCAGGATCATCGAAGCGGCTGCGCCAAACGGCCAGTTGCCTGCATTGCCCTTGAACTGTTCCTCAATCAGCGAGCCGATCATGAAATTCTTGGCACCACCCAGAAGATCAGGCGCAAGGAACGACCCCATCGACGGAACAAAGACCAGAATACAGCCCGCAAATACGCCCGGTTTGACTGCGGGCAGCAACACACGGCGCAAGGTGGTCCATTTCGACGCGTAGAGGTCGGCAGCAGCTTCGGACAGGGCGAAATTATACCTCTCAACAGCCGCATAGATCGGCAGCACCATGAAGGGCAGGTAGGAATAGAACAGGCCCAGCTGAACCGCAAAGTTGGTGTTGACGATATGCAGTGGACTGTCGATCAAGCCGATATTCATCAGAAAATCATTCAACGGCCCTTGATCGCGCAGAAGGAACTTCATTGACACGGTCCGGATCAGCAGGTTCACCCAATAGGGGATAGTGATCAGGAACACCCAAACCGGACGCATATTCTCGGATCGGGTGGCGATGAAATAGGCCGTTGGAAAGCCGATCACGAGGCTGAGCAGTGTGGCAGCACCAGCCTGCCAGATTGAGCGCCAGAATATCGTTATATAGGTCCATTCGATCTTAGGGGGATCGTCGCCGAATAATCCTCGGTCAAAGAAGAACTGATCGTAAGCCGCCAGAGAGAACTCCCAGATCACACCGCCCCGGAACTCTTTCGTCAAGAAAGAGTAAATCAGCATCATGATCACCGGTGCCAGAACCAGAATGGCCAGCGTCACCCAAGCGGGCAGAAGGAGCCAAGTACGCGCCTCTTTATACGTATCTGTCGTAGCGCTGCCGCCGCTTGCTGCACCCGCTGCCATCAGTCGACCAGGAGGCGACCAGCCCCCAGCTCCATGTTGACGTACATCTCGGTACCTGGCTCAAAAATACGCTTATTGCCGCGGTCTGAATTTGAGGTGCGCACGACAAAGTCCGGGCCATCCTGCAGATCGACGATGGTTGTTATATCGGTGCCGACAAAGATGTTCTCTTTGATGCGCCCTTTCAGGCTTTCGGTTTCTGCAGGGGTATCCGACATATACAGCCGTTCTGGCCGGATCGACATGTGAACTTTGGAGCCGACGCCAATTCCCTCGACCGAATTGCAAGTCAACTCATGCCCCCCTCCCAAGTGGCAGGTCGCACGACCATTCGAAATTCCGTCAACGGAGACCTCCAACAGGTTGGTCTCGCCAATAAAATCAGCCACGAACATGTTATGTGGACGCTCGTAGATGTCCGTAGGAGACCCCAATTGCTGCATCTCGCCAGCCGACATAACCGCGATGCGGTCGGACATGGTCAGCGCTTCTTCCTGATCGTGAGTCACGAAGATAAAGGTAATCCCCGTTTCGCGCTGCAGGTGCTTCAGTTCAAGCTGCATGGCCTTGCGGAGCTTCAAGTCCAGTGCAGACAAGGGTTCATCCAGCAGCAGAACCTTGGGCTGTGGCGCCAAGGCGCGAGCCAACGCGACACGTTGTTGCTGACCACCTGACAACTGACTGGGCTTGCGCGCAGAGAACTGAGAGAGCTGCACCAATTCCAGCATCTCGCCCGCCTTTTTGCGCGCATCAGATTTAGAGGTCCCGCGCATTTCCAGCCCGAACGCCACATTATCCAGAATGGTCATATGCGGAAACAGGGCATAGTTCTGGAAAACCGTGTTCACAGGACGCTTGTTGGGTGGGAGATTTTCAATCTCATCGCCATAAAGGTAGATCGCCCCCTCGGTGACGGCCTCAAACCCGGCAATCATTCTAAGCAGAGTGGTCTTACCGCAGCCAGACGGACCCAGAAGAGTAAAGAACTCATTGTCCATGATTGACAGCGAGATCTTCTTGAGCGCGGTAAAATCGCCGTAGCGTTTCACCGCATCCCGCACGTCAATCGCGATATTTTCTTTGTCAGACAATTGCGCCTCCTGAGCACCGCGAAATTCCATTCGGGTATATATGGGCTGCGTTTCCGTCCTAAGAACTGACTTCCTCACTAAACATTAGGATTTGCCTAATCATTATTTTTTTGATTTAAAATCATTGTGTTAGTTTAGTTTTGCAATTTTTTTCAGCAAAAAGAAAAGCCCACTGGGCACATGGGAAGTAACACATTTTTCCCATATAATGATCCCGATGGCTAAGGGATGGACCGTGATCTAACGCTGAGTGATTTGTTAGAGGCCGAAACACCGGAGCGACTAATCTCTGCCTTCTTGATCGCGCCTGCCGGCTGGGAAAAGACTCATCAGTCTGGTACGTGACTTGTGCTTGGGAGGAGCAGGATGAAAAAAATCGTTAGTGCTCTTGCTTCTGTTGAAGGCATCATAGTCTTGTTTCTGGTCAGCCTGATTCTTATCCTTGCGGCGGAGCGTTTCGTGCACCCCAGCGTCGATTTATATGAGCAGCCTGGTACTTTAGCTTCCAGAACATTTTTAGCGGTTGTCTGGATTCACTAAGTCAATGATGGTCGAGCAAAATGGTATCAGTCCGCTCTGATAGGCAGCACTGCAGCAGTTCGAAGGCCGGTTTCGGGCCGCCTTGAAAGCGGCAAATGTCGGCTTTCAGCGCTTCGCCGCAATTTGTGTGTGTCGCAGCATCCGGTAAGATGGGCTCGAAGAGGATGTTCGCCGCACTTTTCATGAGTGACTGCTTACTTCGCACAAGCAGTCACTTGGGAGTGATGACGCCCCAGCTACTGACCTGAGCCCAGCGATCCGGGCGGGAGATTCAACTCAATAGACGACGATGGTGACGCTCGTTTCGGCTCAGAAGCCCGGTGGATGGTCGACACTCATGCGACAATTGCCAGTCACGAAAAGCGGGCGACTCTTGCCGCCCGCTTAATCTTCACACGTCGATCTTTTCTGCGATACTCAGCGCGTCTTCCAATTCAACGCCAAGATATCGAACTGTGCTGTCAACCTTGGTGTGGCCAAGCAAGAGCTGCACCGCGCGTAGATTGCCCGTTTTCCGGTAGATCAGTGCCGCTTTTGTGCGTCTCAGCGAATGCGTGCCGTAACCGTTTGGCTCCAAACCAATCGCCGACACCCAATCGCGGACCAAACGCGCGTACTGTCGCGTCGATATATGCGGCCTTTCGTGGAAGCGGCTTGGGAAAAGGAAATTGCGTCCAAGCATCTCCGGGCGACATACCCAGGTCCAGATGGACTGGCGGGTATTTTCCGAAACCTCGAATTTGACTGGCCGCTTTGTTATGCTCTGGACAACTGTCACGCGTTCGCGGACACGATCACCAGCAACAAGATCGGCTACGTTCAAACGAACGAGATCGCAGCCTCGCAGCTTGCTATCGATCGCAAGATTGAAGAGTGCCAAGTCCCTGAGATTGTCCGAGAGTTCAAGCCGGGCGCGGATGGCCCAGACCTGCTTCGCGAGAAGCGGGCGTTTCTGGCCTATATGGCGACCTTTGTTCCACGGCGGGCGCTTCGGTGTGATGGCAGGAAGTTGAATAATGGACATCGTTTGTCCTCCATCCTTCCCTCCCTCTCCAGGCACCGACACCGTGTCGACCAACTGAATCTATCAGGGAGCTAAAGACAGGTTTCATCAGAGTACTCGACGTTTGTTAGCAGCGCAGCGTATGACCGCATCGAGCCCAAAGTACCTGATACTGCGCAACGATCACTTGGCGGGTTCTGCACCATAGTCCGCCTCCGATCGGTCTCAGGTCGAAGGTGCAACACTTTTGGTGCATACTTACCTGCCTGTTTGCATTTGCGCGCGCTTACATCGCCGTGTGCTAGCTACAACTGCGTGACACCGGCACCCGGCTCTGTTTATCGGTCGAGCATCGCGAGAACGGCGTCGCAATCGGACAGAACCAGCAGCAAGGCAACATCTCCCGGCTCAAGCTTTTCAAGTATCATTGAAGCGGCTTGTGTGGGCGAAGGAGCTTTGAGTATTTGGTGCGCACCATACCCATGGTCCAACGCTGCCCGTTCGATCAGATCAGAAATGTCACCCAATTCGCGACCTCTGAGATACCCCTCAAGTTCTGTTGCGACGACCACGTCGGGTTTGAAGTTCAGCGCCGTCGCAGTGACGTCATGGATATCCTGATCGGATCTGTCCCCGGCGTGGCTGAGCATTATAAAACGCAGTTTTGCCGGCAGGCTGGACAGGGCATCGCAAACGGCCGAAATCGAATGCGGGTTATGGGCAAAATCCACAAAAACCCGTGCGCCATTATAGAGAAACTCGTTGCAACGGCCCGGGTTGTCCCTGGCGTCGGGCTTGAACCCGGCCAACCCCTTTCGAGCGGCCTGAACGGGCAGGTTCAATGCCAGGGCAAGGCATAAGGCCGCTAGGGCGTTAAGGATGTTGTATTTTGCTACGCCCCCCATGGTCAGGGGCACATCGCAGACGGCGATCACCACCCGTTCCGCCGCACCATCGAAAAAGACGATTTTTCCCGACCGCACATAGGCACAGCACTTGCCCGCATCGCGGGCCTGACGGATCAGGTCATTCTGCGCATCCAGCGAATACCACCAGATATTCGCAGATGTATTCGCCGCCTCGGCACGGACAAATTCATCATCGGCATTCAGTGCCAGCACGCCACCCTCGGCCAGCGTGCGATGAACGGCGAATTTGGCCTGAGCCAGTTCCGGCACCGTGTTGACCCCGTATTGCCCCAGATGGTCGTTTGCCACATTGGTGACCGCCGCTGCCGTTGCCGCGCGGGTCGGTAGACCCCGGCGCAGGATACCCCCGCGCGCGACTTCCAGACAGGCTACCTCCAGCCTTTTGTCACGCAACAGCATTCGACCGCCGCCAGGGCCGGAATAATCGCCACGGTCGAGAATGTCGTCTCCCACCCGAACAAATTCGGTCGATGTCAGCCCGGCAACCTTGCCAGAAGCGCGCGCGATCGCCTCAAGCAAACGGGTTGTGGTTGTTTTGCCGTTGGTTCCGGTAATGAAGGCGACCGGGATATTGTGCAGAGCCGACCAGTCCACGTCATCGGGGGTAGGCAGCGCATCGACCGGCCAGGTCTGACTACCAGTCCCGTGCCCGATCGACACTTCGTCATCATCGCACAGGATATCCACACCATGCGCCTCTGCTGCCGCAATCAGAGTAATCAGCGCGGGATTGGCTTCCTTCTCCATAACGCTTTTGACATCCGCAACCATCTGATCGAAATCGCCGGGCTCGGATGCCAACAGTTCGGCGGCACAGAAATGCCAGACGGTTTGCACCGCGAAGATCGCGGAATAGAGCTGATCCATCGGCGCTGAAATCGCCAGATTGACGCCACCGGTGAAACTGCGGTGGGTTACGTCCTGATCCTGCCAGCCAAGCCCGTCCAGCACGCGGCGCGCGTGTTTTTCCCACAAAGCGGTGACCTGCGCGGTGCCGATATCGGTGAAAAACACGTCCATCACCGCGCCGGGGTGGTTCCACAACAGTCCCGGCCCGGTCAAGCGTCGGGCATCGTCTACCCGGATATGATCGGCGTACGCGCTTTCAATTGTCAGCGCGTTTGCAAGCTCTTCGATCCGGTCCATTCCGGTACCCCCGCTCAATCCGCGTCTTCGCTGATGTCGCGGGCCAGGCGCACGCCGCGCGCATCCCTGATCAGGTTCTGGTCGCTTTCGAACATATCCTCGAACGAGGTGTCGATGGGGCTTGCCACCGGCGCAGCCTCTGTGACTGGCGCTTCGCTATCGGAGTTGAAATAGATGATCTGCTTCCAGCAGCGCGTTGTGTCATCACCGAAAATCACCAGCAGATCGCCCGGTGCGGCCTGTTCCAACGCTGCAGTCACTGCTTCGACCTCATCCGGGATGATCGTGATCGCGGCATCATCGACGCCGTTGTTGATCAGGGCCCGCCGCATCATTTGCGGCACTTCGTCGTGTCCACGACCCCGGCGGCGGTCATCTGCCTTGCAGATGAAATGATCAAAATGCCCGGCCAATGCGGCGGCCCCGTCTTCGATATCCTCATCGCGCCGGTCGCCGGGCATCGCAACAACGCACAGCCTTCGGCCCTTGACCTCCAGCTGATCGGCCAACGCCGCCATCGCCTTGAGCGCGGCAGGGTTGTGGCCATAGTCGAGGATCACCTTGAAGGGATGCTCGTCATAGACATTCATCCGCCCGGGTGCCTGGAAATAGCTGGTGTCGAAGGTGCGCAGCCCGTGGCGGATATTGTCCAGGTCCACTCCGAAACTATAGGCCATCGCGGCGGCGAACATTGCGTTTTGGACGTTGAAAATGGCCTTGCCTTCCAATGCCGCCGGGATCAGATGCGACCACAGCACCGGGATATGAAGACCGTTGTCATAAATGGTCAGCATGTCACCATTCATGCCCTTTTCAAGCACAATGGCTTTGCCGCCTGCTTTTGTATGTTCCTTGACCAGGCTGTGCCCCGGGTTGGTGGTGACATAAAAGATCTGATCCGCACCGGCATAGTCGGCCATTTTCAGACAGTTGATGTCATCGGCATTCAGAACGGCCGAGTCGGTGGCGCTTTCCACCACCACGCGTTTGACAACGGCCAGTTCCTCAACCGTGTTGATGCCGCCAAGGCCCAGATGATCTGCCGAGACGTTCAGACAGGCCGCTACGTTCGAGCGCTGATAGCCCAGACCCGACCGCACAAGTCCGCCACGTGCGGTTTCCATCACCGCAAAATCGACAGCCGGGTCGCGCAGAACGATCTGTGCCGACTTGGGTCCTGTCATGTCGCCCTTGACGCTCAGCTTGCCGTCAACATAAACACCATCGGTCGAGGTCATGCCAACGGTCTTGCCGCTGGTTTTAATGATGTGCCCCAGCATCCTTGAAGTGGTCGTCTTGCCGTTGGTTCCGGTGATTGCCGCGATGGGGATGCGGGTTTCCTCGGTGGCCGGAAACAGCATGTCGATCACTTTGCCTGCCACGTCGCGCGGCTGACCTTCGGACGGTGCCACGTGCATCCGGAAACCGGGGGCGGCGTTCACCTCGACAATCGCGCCGCCGATATCCTTGTAGGATTTGGTGATGTCGTCGATAAGGAAATCGACACCGCCCACATCCAGCCCGACGGCCATGATGGCACGCTCGGCCATGTCACGGTTGTCAGGGTGCACCACATCCGTCAGATCAATGGCCGTGCCGCCGGTCGACAGGTTCGCGGTTGATCGCAGATAAAAGACCTCGCCGTCAGGCAGCACAGTTTCTTCCGTCACGCCCGCATTTTCCATCAGGCGTTTGGCCTGATTGTCGATCTCCAGCATGGTCAGCACTTTTTCATGCCCGATGCCACGGCGCGGATCCTCGTTCACGATTTCGACCAGTTCGGCAATCGTGTGCGTGCCATCGCCTGCCACATGGCCCGGCACGCGCTTGGCCACCGCGACCAGCTTGTTGTTCACAACCAGCATCCGGTGATCGAAACCGGTGATAAAGCTTTCCACCAGAATGGCGCGGCTGCGGGAATGTTCCTTGGCTTCGGCAAAGCCTGCCTCGACCTCTTCATCCGAGTTCAGGTTAATCGAAACACCGCGCCCATGATTGGCATCGAGCGGTTTGACCACCACCGGGTGCCCGATCCGTGCGGCGGCGCGCACGGCTTCACGCGCGGAATAGACCATGCGTTGCTGCGGCACAGGCAGGCCCAGATCGTTCAGCAGATTGTGCGTGTCTTCCTTGTCGCAGGAAATCTCGACCGAGATGTGCTTGGTCTCAGAGGTTATGGTTGCCTGAATGCGTTTCTGGTATTTGCCGTGCCCGAACTGAACCAGTGACCCAGAATTCAGCCTGATCCAAGGGATGTCTCGCTCTTGCGCGGCCTTAACCAATGAGCCGGTTGAGGGACCAAATTCCTTGCGCTGCGCCCGCAGCACAAAGCTACGCAACTCGTCATCCCAGTTGAATTCCGGGTCGAAGTCGTAGTCCACCTGTTCCTTGAGGGATTGCGGCAATAGATGCATCAGCAGCCGCATTGCCAGCTTGCCTGCGTCCAGACCAACATCGCGCTGGCGGTATTCGTAAACCATGTTGTATTGGCCGGGTTCGCCTGTGCCGCGCGTGCGGCCAAAAGTTACGTCCGAACCGGCCACGTTCTGCACTTCAATGGCACAATGTTCCAATACATGACCAAGCCAAGTACCTTCATCTTCGCGCAATCGGCGGATGAAACCACCGGGTTCGCGGTAGGAACAGCCATGTTCAGCCAGACCGGGAAGGGCCTGGGTCAATGCATCAATAAACTCGGAACCAATTTTGGCCGAAGGCCAATCTTCCAAAACGCCCAGATCAATGACGTGGCGAATGACCGGAAAACTTGCCCAGACATTCGGGCCGACAAAGACATTGGTCGAGATTATTTTCATGAGGTCCCTCGTTGGTTAGATTATTGTTTCCCCCCGCTGGCGGCCTCATCCCCGGACAGATCCGGCAATGTGCAGAACGCCATATGCTCATCCGGCGGAAAAGCCTGGCGAGCCGTCAGATCATAACGGCACCCTTCACCCAGAACGTCAAGCCGAAGTCCAAGAAGGCTGAGTGCTTCGCCGCGACGGGCATCCCACATCGAAGAATGGGTCAAATGGCTCGCATCCACCACGGTAACCGTTCCGCTGCCGATTACTTCAAAGACGTTATCGGGCCCAATGAAGGCCGCCGTGTCTTCGTCAACGCCCAATCCGATTAGAAAAGGGTTAAAAGATGAAGCGGTTAGCAATCGACCCAGGCGGTTGCGTTGGGTGAAATGCTGATCAATGATGACGGCGTTGGTCAAACCCATACCGGGAGCCAGCGTGATGTTACCTTCGGCTGGACCAGAGTTGCTGCTGCCGCCTGCTACCATATGCTCGGACATGATCGAAGCACCGGCCGAGGTTCCTGCAACCGGCACCCCTGCCGCGTTTCGGCGCCGGATTTTCTGGGCGACCAGCGTGCCTCCAAGAATCGCTGACAGGCGCAACTGGTTCCCACCGGTCAAAAAAATCCCGGTAGCACGATCCAGCATCCCCGCGTAATCCGGGTTGTCGCAATCGGCGCGGCGCGAGATAGGCAGGAATTCAACCTTGCCTGCACCAAGCTCGGAAAAGATGCGGTTATAGTCCGGTCCGGTTTCTTCCAGCATCGAGGCTGTTGGGATCACGACGATATCAGCGTCGGCACCGCCGGATAGTTCTACGAACTTTCGGTGAATCTGCATTTCCTTGACGCGATCTTCACCGCCGCCGATCGGAATGATGAACCCGCGCGGGGTTTCTGTATCAACGGGTGCAGGGCACATATCTTAACTACCTTCCGGTGCTATAGCGGGCAGCCACCGGGGACCGCGCGGACGCTCAAACCTGTTCATACATGCCGCGTCTGGCTATCTGGCCGTCGCGTACATGCCATTCCCCCCGGGCCATCACATGCCGCACGGCAGTGTTTTCGTCAAGAACGACCAAATCAGCGTCCATATCCACGTTCAGACAACCCTTTCGGTGCAGCTTCAGCAGGTCAGCGACATTTGAGGTCAGCGGAGCCAGAGCTTCGGGCATTGGTACTCCTCTGTTGGTGAGTTCGCGCAGCATGTCCGGGAAAGTGTCCGACAAGCCCACACCGAACCGTGTCAGATTGCCTTCATGGTCAAAGGCGGGCAGGCAGCCACCACCGTCAGAGCTGATGGTGAAACGGTCCGCGTGACCGCCCAAATCGCGAAACTGAATGTAGGCCTCAGCAGCAGAGATGCCCGGCTCGACATGTCCACAGGGGTATGCGGTAGCGTCGATGTAACATCCGTGCCTTGCTAGTGCCGCGGCCTGTTCGAAGAGTGGTTTGTTGCGATTGACATGGGTTGCATTGAAGACGCGTGCGGGGATTTCGCAGGTCGCGATAGCCTGTTCCAACATTGACAGCCCGCGCTCGCCATCTCCCATATGGCAATGCACAATACCCGCCTTGCCAGTGATCAGACCCGCGACATGCGCCTCGCTCGCGATCCGCAGAAACTCGTCCAATGTCGGTTGGCTCGACCGGTGATCACTGATCGCCAGTTCCCCAACACCGATGACCGGATCAAGGAACACAATGTCTCCACGGACTGAACCGGTGAGGGTGGTCAGTGGGACGTGATAGCCACCGGTGTGACACCAGGCTGAAAGTCCTTCTTCGCGTAACCCATAGGCCTGTTGCACCAGCGTCTGCGTGTTGCGGGTCAGATCGTCCGTGCCCAAAGCTCCAACGGGCCTTGTCAGAAGAACTTTGCTTGAGCGGGGCAGGGCGGTTGCGCAGCATTTGCCCATGACCAGACCTGTCTCTTTCAAATACTTCAAAACCAGTCCCGAGGTCATCCGCCTTGCGGTGATGCTGTACATCCGTTTCCCTCTCTCGCTTCGGAATGTTGAAGACCTGCTGCACGCACGAGGCATCGACGTGAGCCACGAAACTGTCCGATATTGGTGGAACAGGTTTGGCCCGATGTTTGCTGCTGAAATCCGAAGAAAGCGTGTTCAGCAATTGAGAGCATACTCCAAATGGAAGTGGCACGTGGACGAGGTTCTCGTGAAGGTGAGTGGCAAGCGGCATTATCTTTGGCGGGCCGTCGATCATGAGGGCGAAGTGCTGGAAGCCGTTGTCACCAAACGTCGAAACAGAGCTGCAGCACTGAAATTCCTCAAGAAATTGATGAAGCGGCACGGAAAAGCGAACAACTTCGTCACGGATCGCTTTGCATCGTACCGGGCCGCTCTCAGAGAGCTTGGCGCTATCGAAAAACAGCAGACGGGCAGGTGGCTCAATAACCGCGTTGAGAATTCGCACTCGCCGTTCCGACGACGCGAACGCGCGATGCAACGTTTCAGGCGCAT
>NZ_WQGD01000023.1:0-32890 GCF_013034475.1 Ruegeria sp. HKCCA6837 | reverse complement strand
TGCGCAACCATAACCACACGCCCTTCGGCCGGATTGTCGAAGCGCGACAACAAGGGTGCTGTCAGACGAATTCGAACCAGTCTCAGTTTGCCGCGAAAACCGCGAACCTATCCGGAACAAAGTTGACGCCACTCGCTAAGAGCGGCGGTGCGTGTCTGCTTGAAGGAGTCTCGGCTGGTTAGCGATCTTTCCTGGTTGAAGTGGTTGTACACGGAGGAATGGACGGAGGCGAATTTCTGTAGACTTCGCATGCGCTTGAAACGCTGCATCGCGCGTTCGCGTCGTCGAAACGGCAGGTGCGAATTCTCGACGCGGTTGTTTAGCCACCTGCCCATCTGTTGTTTTTCGAGAGCACCCAAATCTCTAAGGGCAGCCTTGTAGGAAGCGAAGCGATCTGTGACGATCTCTTCGGCGCAGCCGTGCCGCTTCATCAATTTCTTGAGAAATTTCAGTGCTGCAGCTTTGTTACGGCGCTTCGTTACAACGGCTTCCAGCACCTCGCCTTCGTCATCCACAGCGCGCCAAAGATAATGCCGTTTGCCATTCACTTTCACAAAGACCTCGTCCACGTGCCACTTCCATTTTGAAAAGGTTCGGAGTTGCTGCACACGCTTCCGTCTGATCTCAGCGGCGAACATCGGGCCGAACCTATTCCACCAATAGCGGACTGTCTCATGGCTTACATCGATCCCACGTTCATGCAGGAGATCTTCGACATTCCGAAGCGAGAGTGGAAATCGGATGTACAGCATCACCGCCAGGCGGATGATTTCGGGGCTGGTTTTGAAGTATTTGAAGGAGGCAGGTTTGGTCATTCCTAAATGCTATGCAACCGCCCTGCCCCGCTCAAGCAAAGTTCTTCTGACAAGACCCCACTGGATTTGCATTGCCATTTTGGCGCCTAGGTGCAAATTGTTTACCCAAATTGAACAGAGATATGGGACAACATTGGGAAAGACGACTGAGAAGAAAGTCATCGTTCCGGTCGTAACCAGCGCAATGACGCAGCCATTTGCCGCCATAGCACTGCAAAGCGGTGCTGATATTGATGCGCTGTTGGAACCAACTGGTTTAAGCCTGAAGGAAATACAGATCGGCGAAGCACTCATGTCCGGCCAGAAATGGTACGACTTCATGCAGGACCTGGCCGAAGTGATTGATGACCCCTTCATGGGATATCACGTGGGGTCTCAAGCCGCGTTCGAAAGCCTCCCCAATTTGAAAAACCTCGAAACCAATGATGCCACTCTGGGCAATCTACTGACGTCAATGGTGATTGAAGCCGAGAGTTTGACCTCGCTAGCTGATTATCAGCTATCTGTACGCGGAAAGCAGGCCGAGCTCAGCTCCGTGCGCACGTTTGAGCCGTCGTGCAAACCAGCACAGGCAGACGGCTATTTTGCGGGTTTCTTAGTGCAATTGACGCAGCTTTGTTGTGGGTCGCAATGGGACGCAGGTAGGTTTGATATGAGCATTTGCGATCCGTCCGCCATCCCTAGAGAAATGCGCTCTATCGCCCGAGTGAAACAAGTCAGCTCAAAAGGGGTAAGTTTCAAATTTCCGGCAATGTGGTTGTTGATGGCGAACCAAGGCGAATCCAATCAAAAGCCAATCGACGGCCATATCAGACAAACGGATTTTATGACGTCTGTGAGCTTGCTGATGGAGCTGCATCTCAATGACCCATCGCTGACAATGGCGAAGTTTGCGAAAATCGCGTCAAGCACGCCCAATGAGCTCAAACGCCATTTCGCAATACACAAAACCACGTTTCTCACAGAATTGGACGCGCACCGCCGAAATCGAGCAGTAGCACTCTTAAAGAGTTCTAACTTGCCGGCCTTCGAAATTGGCCCGCGCGTCGGTTTTCCTGATCCGTCGGGCTTCTCCCGCGCATTTAAGCGTTGGACTGGTACCACTCCGGGCAAATTTCGAGCCATGAGTAAGAAAGAATGAGCAACATGCCTCGATCAATACTCCCGTCAAATTAACGACCGTTTAGTCCGCAAAGTAGACGTTCAAGCAAGTTGCAGCGAACGACCGCAATGCGGACAAAGCGGATGTACAGCATCACCGAAAGGTGGATGATCTCGAGATTGGTTTTAAGAATTTGAAAGAGGCAGGTCTAGTCATAGGCAAAAGCAAGCAAAACTCCTGCCCCGCCCAAGCAAAGTTCTTCTGACAAGACGCTTGAAAGATCCGCGTTTTGTAGCGCCGGATCGCTATTCAGCTCCCCGCCCGCCCAGAACTGATCTCTTCAGATGATCGCCAGCAGAATCTTAGTAAAGACCCGCGACCTTTGCCCTCAGTTTTATAAGTGATGCAACAGTGTCGATTGTGGGTGTTGCGATCCCGGTCAGTTGCCCCAATTCCTGTACTGAAGTGACCAAGGCATCAATTTCCATAGGTCGGTTCAGCTCCAAATCCTGCCACATCGAGGTCTTGTGTGCTCCGACAGCCGCTCCTCCGTCAATGCGCTTTTCGACATCAATCGGGAACCTAACCCCCAGTTTTTCACCGATTTCCTGAGCCTCTAGCATCATTCCACGTGCCACGGAGCGTGAACCTTCATCAGTACACAAGACATCAAGTGTTGAGTGGGTAAGTGCGGAAATCGGGTTGAACGACAAGTTGCCCCATAGCTTCAGCCAAATTTCGTCCCGTATTCTTGGTCTTACGGGCGCGCGCAACCCGGCGGTGGACAATGCAGCCGAAAAGTTGGAGGCACGGTCTGATTTAGTGCCATCGGGCTCACCCAAAGAAAAACGATTGCCTTCGACATGCTTGATCGATCCCGGAGCAATGACTTCCGCGGCCGGATAAACAACACACCCAAGCACACGATCCGGTCCGAAACCGTTCCATTGCGCGTCTCCCGGGTCTACAGATGACAATCTCGTCCCCTCGAAGGGACCGCCCAGCTTGTGGAAATACCACCAGGGTACCCCGTTCACTCCGCTCACTATTGTCGTTTCATCCCCAATCAGTGGCTGGATCGAGTCCACAACTGCTGGAACGGAATGCGCTTTCAGTGTGATAAAGACATAGTCTTGGGGGCCGAGATCGGCGGCATTGTCCGAGGCGCGTATTGGCACATTGATTGGGTCCTGCCCATCCTCTTGGAGAGTCAGCCCTTTTTCTTGCATTGCAGCCAGATGTGGGCCACGTGCAACGACACTGACGTCGACGTCAGTCTGCGCGAGCTTCGCGGCAACGTAACCTCCGATAGCTCCGGCACCAAAGATGCAAACTTTCATGTGTCTAAGCCTTTGCCAGTCCCAATTTAGCGGCCAGCCCAATCCTTTGTATCTTACCAGTCGCACCTTTTGGTATCTCTTCGAGAATAACCACTGAAGTCGGCACCTTGAATTTTGCGAGCCGTGCGCCAATAAAATCCCGGACGTCCTGACCTGCAATCGTCGCTCCTTCTGAGAGCACCACCGCCGCCGCTATATCTTCGCCCAGTTTCTCGTGGGGAACGGCAAAACAAACTGCCTGAGCAACGTCCGGATGGCTTAGAAGCACGGCGTCAACTTCAAGTGGACTGATTTTTTCTCCACCGCGATTGATAAGCTCCTTAAGGCGTCCAGTCAGTCGCAGATAATCCTCTTCGTCGAACGACCCTTGATCACCGGTGCGAAACCAGAGTTTTCCATCCGCTTCAAAGAAATTGTCTGCATTTGCCTGCGGGTTGCTCTCATACCCAGGGGTCACGTTCGGACCGCTGATAACGATTTCTCCGACATCCCGCGAAGCGATCAATACATTTTCCGTTTCGTCTGCAATTCTGACTTCAGGGCCCGCTGCTACTCCGACGTATCCGGGCTTTTGCTTTTGTGGAGGAAGCGGGTTGCAACACATTTGATGCGTGGCCTCAGTCATACCGTAGGCCTCGATGACAGGCGCATTGAATGTCGCCACCAACTCTTCCATGACCGGCGCGGGCAACGACGCGGAAGACGACCGCAAGAAACGCAAGCGCGATTGCTCAATGACTGATTGGTTTCGGGCGGCTCGGGCGAGAATAGCTTGGTGCATTGTCGGAACCGCCGTGTACCATGTCGGATCAACCTCAGCGACCTGTGAAAAAAAGCTAAGAGCGTTGAACCCAGGGGCGCAGCTAATTTGCGATCCGGCGCCTAAAGAAGCCGCGACTGCTGCGATCAACCCATGGATATGGAACAGCGGCATGATGCTTAGACAACGATCATCGACTGTCAGCTTCAAAGACGAAGCCACGTTCCGTGCCGAAGAGTAGATATTGGCCTGCGTCAAAGGAACGATCTTGGGGCGCGACGTTGTTCCTGATGTATGGAGTATCAGGGCGACGTCATCTTCACCCGGCGCTGATGTATCAGCCACTCCAATTGGGTCACAGGCCAAAACGGAAAACTGTCCAGCTGGACGAGAACTATCGCTAGAAATCCGCAAGACGGCCACACCCAGTTCAGTCGCCGCTTGCACGACTGGGCCACTTTCGTTTTCGCTTACTACAAGAGCCTTGGCTTTCAAGTCTTTGAGATAGAATACATATTCTTCGATAGTATAAGAAGGGTTTAAAGGCGCCGTCGTCGCCACTTGGGCGACGGATATGAATGCCGTCGCCATCTCTGGTCCGTTAGGCAACACAATTGCCACCCTGTCGCCGCGCCCTATTCCGATCTGATGCAGATCCTCTTTGACCTTCGCACAATGCTCGCGCAAACCAAGGTAGCTCAACCAAGGCTGGCCAGGAGCGCCAATGGCATTTGCCGTGTCTGCATGGTGTGCAATCAATTCAGCGACTAAATGGGGCATCTGATATCCGTTTACACAAGCATCGGTTTCTTTCGCAATGTTAGGTCGTCGCAGCAGGTTCTAAGTCACGCGTACGTTCAGGCTGCCCAGCTTGTCGACGGCCAAGACCATAACATCCCCTCGGTTGACGGGACCAACACCAGAAGGTGTCCCTGAAAGGATAACGTCCCCGGCCGCAAGCTCGAAGTAGTCGCTCAGATACGAGATCATCTCGGGGACTTTCCAAATCATCTGGTTCAAGTCGCCTTCTTGCCGAACTTCACCATTCACCGTCAGAGTAATCGGACCTCTGTCGAGATGCCCGACCTCTGATGCCTTGTGAATTGGTCCGCATGGCGCCGAGCGCTCAAACGCTTTCCCAATTTCCCACGGGCGGCCCATCTTTTTCATCTGCCCTTGCAGGTCGCGACGGGTCATATCAAGCGAAAGGCCGTACCCAAAGACATGATCCAATGCATCGTCCACCGAGATATTCGTGCCGCCGGACTTGAGCGCAACAAGCATTTCTGCTTCGTGGTGCACGTCGGAACTGTGCGGAGGGTACGGGAATTCCCCCGAAGGGTCCAAATTGTTTGGGTTCTTTTGAAAGAAAAATGGAGGTTCCCGGTTCGGGTCATGGCCCATTTCAATTGCATGCGCCGCGTAGTTTCGTCCAATGCAGTAGACACGCCGGACCGGGAACGTGCCGCCCCCCGATACGGGTATGACATGCACCTGCGGCGCGGGAATTACATGATCGGACATCGCTTTCCTCCTGAACGCTTGACTGCCAAAGATCGGATTTCCGAACGGTCAGATACCTTCCGATCGATGCCACGCCACATTCAAACGGACGCGGCGGCTTACCAAGTCATCGCCAAAATTCAGGCTGTTTTGCAAGACCAACGGCTACAATCTGCCCCGACCATTTCCCGAATTGGTTGGGCGCCAGCGCTACTTCAGCTGTCGGACTGGATGCTCGTAGGCAGCACCCGCGAATAAACCGATTTCAGGTGATCCACCATGGCACTGGCCGCAAGCTCACAGTCGCCCTTTGCTATGGCAGACACGATCACATCATGTTCGCTAAAGCTGGAATAGTCTTCTGCGGGCTTTAAATTTTCGCGTGGCTGCCCCCAAACAATCGATCTTCGAACCGAATTCAAAGTCTCAAAGAAGTATAAAAAGAGCTGGTTACGAGTGGAGCGGGCTATAGCGTAATGCAAATTATTGTCCCAAGCTTCGTACGTGCGCCAATCCTCTGCGGTACGACATTTGTCCGCGCATAGCCTCATTTGCTCACGATCGGAACGTGTGGAATGGAGCGCTGCGAGGCGGCTAAGCTGCGGCTCGATCGTAAATCTAACGGATACAACCTGCTCAGGTTTAATTTGGTTGCCCAAATAAGTTACATCGGTGAGGTTGAGAACCGGCCTGGATCCAACAAATGTTCCCCGCCCCACATGACGCCAGATCAGCCCCTGGGCCTCAAGCTCTGCCAACGCTCTTCGCAACTGATTGCGAGTGGTCCCAAGTTTTGAACACAGCTCACGTTCAGGTGGGAGCCTGTCGTTATGCCTGTATCCGGCATTGTTAATCAGGTCGCGTACGCGGTGCGCGAGTTCGGTTGGTGCACTCATATCTCCACCCAATTTAGCGATTGGTTGATTGATTGAAACGCCAAGTCGGAAAAAACTCAAGGGCGAGAAGAAAGCAAGAAACGAGTCGCCGGACAGGATCCGTGACCACGTCTTGACACAAGCACGAGGGAGGAGTGCCGAGTGCGGTTAGCAACTGTTTCCGTAGAGGGCCACGCCGTTTGCGTGGCAATACTAAACGATGGCGGCAAGTTGGACGTTTTGCGCGCAGCGCAAGTGCTTGGCGAAGCGCTGGACGCAGGTTCAATGCAGCATCTGATCGCAGGCGGAAAAGAAACGCTTGGCGTTTTGAAAACCCTCGTTTCATCGGCCGAAACGGGTAATCTAAACGACGCACTGGTCCCGGATGACGTGCCGTTTCTGGCACCAATTCCTTCCCCGCGTAAGAACGTTTTCTGTGTCGGGCGCAATTATGCTGAACACATCGCCGAGGGCGAACGTGCCCAAAACCAAAAAATTGGAGTAACAGAGCATCCGGTCTTCTTCACAAAACCGCCGACATCGATTGTGGCGCCAGAGGCAGACATTCTGATATTCCCCTCGGTCTCACAAGCCATTGACTATGAAGTTGAACTGGCAGTTGTGATTGGAAAACCGGGGCGAAACATAGCCAAGGCTGACGCATACGACCATGTATACGGCTATACGATCCTCAATGACATCACCGCACGCGACATTCAACGCCGACATGGTGGGCAGTATTTCAAAGGCAAAGGTTTAGATGGGTCTTGCCCATTGGGCCCCTTCATAGTGACCGCTGATACAATCAGCGATCCGCACGCTCTATCAATCGGATTAACAGTCAACGGCGAACAGCGCCAAAACGGATCGACGTCGGACATGATTTTCGACATTCCAACGCTGATCGCATCCCTTTCAGAAGGTATGACCCTGGAACCTGGCGACGTAATCGCGACCGGAACACCGTCTGGTGTCGGATACGCCATGGACCCCCCACAGTTCCTGAAAGACGGGGACACTGTGGTTTGTGAAATTTCAGAAATCGGCACGCTCAGGAATACCGTGCGCGTCGTTTAAGTGGCTCCTGCATAGCTGAATCTGCAGGTTGCCAACCATGCAAGGGAGGAAGACTAAAATGATGAACAGAAGGACTTTCACAGCGTCCTTGCTTTCGGCGGTTCCGGTAGCAGGAGCACTAGGAACACAGGGCTTTGCGCAGGACTTGCGTAAAATTACCTTCGTGCAGCCAAGCCCTTCGGCAATCAATTCATTTCCGGTTTTTGTCGCCATCGGCGAAGGTTATTTCGCTGATGAAGGGTTGGATGTGACCGTCGAGGCGATCAACGGCTCAGGAGCCGTGCTTCAAGCATTGTCCGCCGGACAGGCTCACTTCGGTCGCCCCGGTCCTGGCCCCTTAATTGCCGCACGGTCGCGGGATGTAGATGCCGTACACATCTACAACGTTGCGGCACGCAGCAACTTTGGCATAGCCGTGCCAGAAGACTCTGACATCCAAAGTGTTGAAGAGCTTCGAGGTAAAGTTATCGGAACAGGTACGGCCGATGGCGCAGAAGTCGGCTTTGCACGTAACGTGATGACCGGAGCAGGCATGAAAGAGGGTGAAGACTTTACCTTCCTTACCGTCGGCGACGGTGGCCCGGCGACCGCGGCTTTCCTAAACGGCGAAATCGACGCTTACTCTGCTTCGACGGCTGACACGGCAATTCTGAACCAGCGCGGAATGGCGGTGCGTGACATCACGCCTGCGGAGTTCGGGCGTTTCTTCGGTAACGGCATCGCCACAATGGCTGACACAATCGCCAACGACCGTGAATTGGTCGAAGCTTGGAGCCGCGCGTTCGCACGTGGTCATGCATTTGCACTGGATGATGCCAACCGTGAAGCTGTTTTGAAGCATTTGGCGGATGGCAACCCGCAGGAAGGCGAGGACAAGGAGTTCCAGTCAGCACTGTTCGATGCCGTACGCTCGAAAACTATCGCGGCGGATCCGAGCAATGGCCTGGGATGGTACCCCGCCGAAGTTTGGCAGGAATGGCAAGACGCACTTGTTGCAGGGGGCGAAATCCCAGGGCCGCTGGATGACCTGAGCGCTGCTTGGACCAACGAGTTTGCTGCCATCGGCAACGCGGCTGTCAGCAAATGAACGCTGTAGTCACACATGAGTTTTCCGGCGCGCCTTTGGGCACGCCGGTCTATGAGTTGACCCATGTAAGCAAGACCTATGCACGCAATCTTGTTGTCGCTCTCGAGGACATCAATCTGACGCTTCGGAAAGGAAGCTTCACATCTGTCATCGGGTCCAGCGGGTGCGGCAAGTCAACTCTACTAAAGATCATGGCGGGTCTGATCCCGCCCACCAAAGGGCGTGTAATCCTTCAGGGGCAACCAGTCACTGGGACCCGCCGGGACATCGGTATGATGTTTCAGCAAGCGACGCTTTTCCCATGGAAAACAGCGGTGGAAAACATCGTCTTGCCAATTGAGATCCGCGATGGAAAAGCGGCGGCCAAGCAAGCTATGGCCAAGGCGCATGAACTTTTGGACATCGTAGGTTTGCAAGGGTTCGAAAACGTATATCCGAACGAATTGTCAGGCGGTATGGCACAACGCGCTTCGATCTGCCGAATGCTGATCACGGAACCAGCCGTGCTATTGATGGACGAACCGTTCAGCGCGCTCGACGAGTTGTCACGCGACATGATGAACATGGAATTGCAGCGGATTTGCAGGGAACAGGATGCGACTGCTTTTCTTGTGACGCACTCAATTCAGGAAGCTGTTATTTTGTCTGACGAAATTGTCGTCTTGAAACCGCGCCCAGGCAGGATTGCTGAAATCGTTGAGGTCGACCTGCCACGCCCACGAACACTCGACATGATGACGACACCCAAATTCGGCGCTATCGTAGACTACATTCGCAGCCTCCTTGATAAGGGAGAAGAAATGTGAGCGAAGTTCAGAATTACTCACCTTCCGTAAAAGACGCTGCCCCCTCAGAAGACACTGTATGGGAGCAGAAGGTTCACTTTATCGACTCGGTTCCTCGCTGGCTGGCGATGACCTTTGTCTTCGTGGTTTTTGTCGGAACTTGGCAAATTGTGACCAGCCTTAGGCTGGTCTCTCCGATCATTCTACCGACGCCGATGGAGACCCTCAAAGATATGATCTTCGTGGGGCAAAACCTTTTGACCGGCGGCTACATGCTTGGGGCACTGTGGATTACCATCAAAGAGGTCATCTATGGTTTTGCGCTGGCAATCGCGATCGGATTTTCGCTTGGTGTTTTGGTTGGCGAAACAGCCTTTGGCGAGAAGGCAGTAATGCCCTATTTGGTTTCTATCGATACGATGCCGAAAGTCGCGTTCGCTCCTCTTTTTGTGGCTTGGTTGGGTTTCGGCATTGAATCCAAGGTGGCACTTGCGGCCTTTATCGCGACGTTTCCAATCGTGGTTGGGACTGCGGCCGGACTTCACGCCGCCGACGAAAACGCGCGCATGTTGTTCAAGACGATGGGCGCCAGCCGGATGCAGACATTGATCAAGATGAAACTGCCAACCGGTCTGCCGCAGATATTCACCGGCCTCAAAATCGGAGCAGTTGGTGTTATGGCAGGCGCGATCACAGGAGAGTTCCTGGGGGGCGGTAAGGGATTTGGTGAGTTGATCCGTGTTGCGGCATCGCAGCTCAATACTCCGCGCGTGTTCTCCTTGATCCTGTACCTAAGTCTCGTTGGTCTCGCTGTATTTGCGACGGTGGTTTGGACACAGCGAAAACTGGTGTTCTGGCACAAAGAGCAGGTTGGCAGAGATGACTTCTGAGCCAGTGAAAATAAACTGCCAGACCTTGCGTGAATTTGTGGCGAGCGCGCTGGAAACTCGAGGTGTTCCAAAAGCGGATGCAGATCAGGTGGCTTCGACGATGGTTGAGGCCGACATATTCGGATATGGCACCCATGGAGTCTTTCGCTTGCGCCAGTATCTTGCCCGATTGGCCGGAGGCGGGTGCAACGCCAAACCAAACGTTACCGTCATACATCAGTCTGTCGCGACCGCGTTGATTGACGGCGATGACGGACTTGGGCATTTGGCTATGTCGGCGGCGCGAGATCTTGCGATAGAAAAGGCGAAAGAGGCAGGTATCGGATGGGTCGGTGTTCGGCGCGGCAATCATGCTGGACCTTTGGCACTTTATGTGCGCCCACAAGCCGAAGCTGGAATGCTTGGCATGGCCGCAGCGGTGGGCAGTGCTAACCACGTTCCGCCCTATGGCGGAAGCGACTTGCTTCTTGGCACCAATCCTATCGCTTTCTCTGCACCTGCCGATGGCCCCGACCCGTTTGTGTTTGATATGGCGACGACAGTTGCCGCGATGGGTAAGATCAAGACCCTGTTGCAGCAAGGCGAACCTATGCCCGAAGGTTGGATGGTTGGGCGTGATGGCAATCCGTTAACGGACCCTGCCCGCAAATCAGAAGGGTTTCTTTTGCCGATCGGAGGTCCGAAGGGTTTCGGCCTTTCCGTGGCCATAGGGTTGATGGCCGGAGTCTTGAACGGCGCTGCCTTCGGCTCTGACGTAGTCAACTTCACATCAGACACAACCTCACCCACGAACACAGGGCAATTCGTAATGGCGCTTGATCCGGCGGCCTTTGGAATGGAAAAAGACTTTGCTTCGAATGCAGCCCGCGTCTTCTCTGAAATGCGCGCATCCGCCCCCCTGCCCGGTCATGACCCGGTACGCCTGCCCGGAGACGGAAAAACGGCTGCAGCTGAGGCCCGTCGCAAAGACGGTGTAAGCCTCAACCCCGCTCTTTGCCGAGACCTCAACAATCTCGCCCTGGACTGTGGACTGACTCCCCCGTTTCCTGATGTTAGCACTGACTAGCGGCATATCTGAGGGAAGCCGGACTGCACTTTTGACCAGAGTTTAGCGAGGCGTCACTTCTGGCTTCAGCGCTTTTACAAGCGCCGAAAGTTTGTTCATCATGTGAAGTTTCATTGCCTTACCAAGCCCATCTGCATCTCGGGCCTTGAGCAACTCCATCATGGTTTTATGTTCGTCAATTGCCTGTGCCCAACGCTCGTCCGACAAGTTGGCCAAAAAACGTGCACGGCGGACCCGCGCGGCCAAAAGCTTATGGTGGTTTTCCAGTATGTCGTTTCGCGCGCCCTTTATAAGTGCCTGATGGATGTCTTGATTGGCTTTAAAGTACGCCTGTCGATCACGCGCTTCGTACGCGCTCAGCATATCCTTGTGGCTACTTTCAATCCGTTGAATTTCCGCAACGTCCATTTGCTGACACGCTAGTTCCCCCGCCAGTTGCTCAAGCGCTGCGAGCACTGGAAACGTGTTTTCCAATTCTTCCCTCGTAACACTCGCGACACGGGCACCCCGGTTGGCTTGAAGCACCACAAAGCCTTCGGATGCAAGAACCTTTAGGGCCTCTCGCAATGGTGTCCGGGAAACACCCAATGAGTCGCAAAGCTGTTTCTCGGGCACTTTCTCACCCGGCTTCAAAACGTCTTCGACGACAAGATTGCGCAAGCGTTCGACCAACTCTTCATGTAGGGTCGGGCGATTAATGCTATCCGTCAGGTTCATATCCACATCCTAATATTCAAGGACCATATCCAGCAGGCGCGCGACGTGCATCGCTTGGCGCTGCGTACCTTCGGCGATTTGGTGGCGGCATGATGTTCCATCCGCCACAACAATTGCATCCGCAGGCGCCGCCTCCAAAGCTGGAAACAGGTCGAGTTCCGCCATCTTGATCGAGACATCAATAGTGCCGGGCGCGTATCCAAACGCCCCGGCCATACCACAACAACTGCTTTCGATCATGTGAACCTGTGATGCGGGAATACGCTTAAGTAAGTTGAGCATCGGTGTAACGGCATCGTGTGCTTTCTGGTGGCAATGACCATGCACATAAATGGGGCGATCTACCGATTTGAGAGGCAGATCCGGCTGTTTGGCCAGAAACTCCTCAAAGGTATGAGAGGCTTTGGATAGCAACTCCGCATCCCGCCCCGGACAAAGAGTCAAATACTCGTCCCGGAATGTGAGGATAGAAGAAGGTTCGAGACCGACTACCGGTATGCCCTGTGCAGCTGCTTCTCGCGTCGCGTCAATCACACGCTGTGCCTCGTGACGCGCCTCTTCCACGCAACCCTCAGCCAAAAGAGTGCGCCCGCAATCCAGCGGCCTTCCTGTTTGGTCATCTCTTGCTATGGCAACCCGAAGCCCTAGCGCACGCAGAACCCGGACAGCGGCGCGCAGATTGTCTGGCTCGAAATATCGGTTGAACACATCGGCAAACAGAAGCACCTGCGGATCTGTGTCTTGGGCCTCGACATCCCGGAATGGGTCGGAGGACCACACTGGCAGGTCACGTCGCGCCGAAATTCCAGTTGGTTTCTCCAACAGCGTACGCAAGGGCCCAATTTTGTTTCGAGCATTCAATAACCACGCGATTTTTGCAGCTTTTGGCGCATATCTCGGCAGATAAGCTATTAATTTATCAGCCAATGTCAGCCCGTCTTTTTTGCGCTTTGCTGAAAGTACTTCGATCTTCATGCGGGCCATATCGACGCCAGTCGGGCATTCACGCGCACAAGCCTTGCAAGACACGCAGTATTCCATCGTGTCCTGCATTGCGTCTGAAGTTAAACCACCAGGCAACTGCCCGCTGATGGCAAAACGCAACGTGTTTGCCCGCCCGCGTGTGGCGTCACGCTCGTTTCTCGTCGCACGGAAGGAAGGACACATTACTCCGCCCTTGAGCTTGCGACACGCACCGTTGTTGTTGCACATCTCGACGGCACCCTGAAATCCTCCTCCGGCACCCGGCCAAGCGGACCAGTCCAACGCCGTTTCGAATTCAGGAACTGAGTAGTCCGGGCTGTAGCGGAATAGGCGGCGATCATCCATGGCAGGCGCGTGCACGATTTTGCCGGGGTTCATTAGCCCGGCAGGGTCAAACCGGGCCTTAACCTGTTCAAACGCGGAAACGATACGAGGGCCGAACATCTTTTCATGAAACTCTGATCGTACGATCCCATCACCGTGTTCGCCTGAATGAGACCCTTTGTATCTCTTGACTAGATCAAAGGTCTCTTCGGCAATCGCCCTCATTGTCCGGACGTCTTTGTCCTGCCGCATGTTCAGGACAGGACGAACATGGAGACACCCGACTGAGGCATGCGCGTACCATGTCCCTTTTGTGCCGTGCCGGGTAAAAATTTCGGTCAGGCCAGCGGTATAATCGGCGAGATCAGGCAACGGGACGGCGCAATCTTCCACAAAAGAGATCGGCTTGCCGGCCTCCTTCATCGACATCATAACGTTCAACCCGGATTTTCGGTATTCGGCGATCGAGTTTTGCAGTTTGGTATCAGTAACTGATACAACCCCGCCCCAGCGGTTTTCAGTCCCACTGAAATCAAACCCAAGATCTCCCATCAGTTGCGATAGCTCGACCAGCTTTGCAGCATTGGCGTCAGCGCTACCCTCAGCAAATTCCACTAACAACAACGCTTCAGGGCTGCCTTCTACAAACGCCTCAATCGTACTGCGGAACAATGGGATATCTCTCCCCAACGCAATCATGGTGTCGTCGATCAATTCTACCGCCTGCGGCTTGAGCGTCACGAGGTGCTGTGTTGCCTCCATCGCAGCACGGAACGTCGGGAAATGACACACGCCGACAACTTTCTCGCCCGGCAAGTGAGCAAGGTTCAGTTCCAATTCAGCGAAATAGGCCAGAGTGCCTTCTGACCCCACCAGCAAATGAGACATGTTGACGTCGTTGCCGACAAGCGCATCGATGTTATACCCGCCCACACGACGCTGGAGATTGGGAAACCGGGCGTCAATTTCCGCAGCCTCGCGACGCCCCAGAGCACGCATGTCCCCAACAAGATCGGCATAATCGCCAGATGCCGTCGTATCGGCGCTGAACCGTGCTTCCATACCATCGCTGAGGATTGCACTTATTGCGCGGACGTTATCGCGCATGATCCCGTAGCGCAGGGATTTTCCACCAGAAGAGTTGTTGGCGGCCATTCCTCCAAGCGTGCAACGCGACGCGGTCGAGGGGTCTACGGGAAACCATAAGCCATATTGCTTTAGTGACTGGTTCAACTGATCCAGAACAACGCCGGGCTGAACACGCGCGACACGGTTCTCAACGTCCACGTCAAGAACACGATTCAAGTGCTTGGTGTTGTCTAAGACAACGCTTTGATTGACCGTTTGCCCACATTGCGATGTGCCGCCGCCGCGCGGAAGAACGGAGCATCCTTCGTCGCGCGCTACAGACATCACGGCCTGCACGTCCTCTTTGTTTCGGGGAATGACCACGGCGTCCGGCATCATCTGATAGATCGAAGCGTCAGTCGAGTATCGTGCGCGTGATGCCGGGTCAGCCATCACCTCGCCTTGGACGTCAGACATCAGTCGGCGATGCAACGATCCATTCTCAAGCATCGGGTTCGCCTTCCCTTCCCAACTAGCCAATTAGAAGCTTCACTTCACCGTTGACTGAATAATGAATTCATAATTAACTTTTGCCAATAGGTAATTGCGCCACTGTTTCGGCGCCAGCGTAAGGATCAATTCAGATGCGCCAGGCGGGCAGACATTTTTTGCAAATCCCAGGGCCAAGTGCCGTGCCGGAACGCATCCTGAAGGCCATAAGCATGCAGACCATCGATCACCGGGGGCCAGATTTTGCAGAAGTAGGCCACAAAGCCCTCGCTGGGATGAAAACAATTTTTAAGACAGAACAAAACGTCTTTATCTACCCTTCATCCGGTACAGGCGCGTGGGAAGCTGCGCTTGTGAACACAGTGTCGCCGGGCGGAAATGTTCTCATGTACGAAACAGGACATTTCGCATTCATGTGGTGCAACTTGGCTGAAAAAATAGGGTTACAGCCAGAGTTGATTGAAGGGGATTGGCGTGGCGGTGCGGACCCCAATCAGATAGAAGACCGCTTGCGCGCGGACAGTCAGCACGAGATCAAGGCGGTATGCGTCGTCCACAATGAAACTTCTACCGGGTCAGTCTCGCCTATTGAGGAAGTGCGCAGGGCAATAGACACGGCGAAACACCCTGCCCTTCTTTTGGTTGATTCAATCTCTGGCCTTGCATCGATCGATCTTAGGTTCGACGAATGGGGCGTAGATGTCTGTGTCTCCGGTTCGCAAAAAGGGATGATGCTACCGCCGGGTCTCAGCTTCAACGCTGTGAGCGATCGTGCTCTGGAACATTCAAAATCCGTGACCATGCCACGCAGCTATTGGAATTGGCAGGATATGGTCGAGCCGAACCAGAAAGGGTTCTTCCCTTATACCCCTGGCACCAATCTTATCTATGGATTGAATGAGGCCATCGATATGTTGCACGAGGAGGGGCTGGAGAACGTATTCGCTCGTCATGCCCGCCACGGAGCCGCGACTCGAGCTGCCGTGCAAGCATGGGGGCTTGAGGTATTGTGTGCCCGCCAAGGTCAGGAGTCAGGCGTACTGACCGCTGTCAAAGTGCCTGAGGGACATTCTGCTGATGCCTTTCGTGCGACTGCGCTGGAGCACTATGATATCTCACTCGGAAATGGTCTATCCAAAGTAGCCGACAAGGTATTCCGAATAGGTCACTTGGGCGATTTCAACGACCTGATGTTGATGGGCACACTCTCAGGCGTAGAAATGGGACTCGCCAAAAGTGGCGTGCCGCACACTACAGGCGGTACTCAGGCTGCATTGGAGTATCTCAAGGCCGCGTAACGCCGGACAGCGTCTCCAAAAACTCAACCAGGTCTGCAATCTCCTGCTCGGATAAATTCAGTTCAGAGAGTATGGCTTCGCCATCGGCGTGAAGCCTTTCTATATCAATTTCGTTATAGTGTCGGACCACGGCGTCCAGATCATCCAGGCTGCCGTCATGCATGTAGGGGGCGGTTTCGGCCACACCTCGAAGGCTGGGCGTACGAAAGGTTCCAAAATCGGAATGGCTCCTTCGTACATTTCGGACCGCCCACGCGCCTTTCTTTTCCGGATCGTCAGTCCAGTCTCCGTCCAATGTGTAAGGGCTGGAGAGCAAGAAGTTCAGCCCTCCGAACCGGCCATCGTCGACTTCGGTTTCACTCAGAAAATATGGCACGCCCGCGTCGTGGAATTCGTTGTTGGAAAATCTCGGGCCATTATGGCAGAACGCGCAATTCCCGCGCCCCAAGAAGAGCTGAAGCCCTCGCTGGGCAGCTTCGGGGTAGTTCGCAGCCTCTGCCAGATCGCTGCGCTCCAACGCGTCGCGAAAATCGTCAAATTGTGTCCGCTCGGTTACCAGCGTTTCCAGATAAGCTGATAGGGCTTTGGCAATGTTTACCAAGACCTGCTCTGTGTCTTGGCTTTGAACATCGCCAAAAATGACCTCAAAATCTTCAATGTACGTATTCTCGGAAATGGCTCTCATTAGGCTTTCTTTGCTGTGCGCCATCTCTTGTTCTTCAATGATCGGATGCAAGCTGGCAGCCCACAGATTATCGCTCTTTCCGCCCCACCCGTACCATCGCAGACCTGCCAGATTTCGCAGTGATGGCGTATTCCGATCCAAAATCACGCGACCGAATGTTCGTGCCTCGGAGTTGGTGAGTGCCTGCTCGGGGTCGTGACAACTTGCACAGGCAAATGCACCATCAATCGACAGCACGGGATCGTTGAACAAGGCCGCGCCGAGCGCAATCGCTCTGGAGTCACCTGAAACTCGATTGCTGGGGTCTGGCTGGTATGTTGGTGGCCACGGCCCGAAGGAAAGCGTTTGCTGTATTTCATCTTCGGACAACAGAACGTCTGAGTGCACCGCGACCGGAAGCGACACTAGCACGGCTGCGGCCCAGAGCTTCATTTTAGCGAAATCTCTGACGTGTAGGACACCGATCGCCCACGGAACTCAACGTCGGTCTGCAACTCCCACAGACCCGGCATGTGAAACAGCAAACCATCGACCCGGAACAGTCCGTCACCCAGTGCCGAAACTTCGGGAGCGTAGTTCAATCCGTGCTGGTGCGCGGGCATGAATGCATCAACACGCACCTCTTGAACCGTGGCTTCAGAGCAGACTGAAATCTGAATTGAAAACGGTTGGGCCAACGGAATTTCACCGACATCCACATAAACTTCAGGTGCATTTGGGGCTTGCGAACCCATGCGTTGCCCCACAGCGTCACAAGCAATTGCTGCGCCAGGGGAAGCAATAAGCCAGACAACCCAGCGGATCATTCTGATGCCAGCAAACGTTCTGCGTTGGCATACGCGATGTTGTCTGCAATCCGATCCGGCAGCAGATCCAGCCATTCGCGCGAAAAATCTGCATGCGGGCCGACGTAATACCAGCGCTCCGGCGCAAATGTATCGGTACCGACCATAAACCGATCAGGATGCGCTTCGAACGCAGCTTGCCAATCCGGATCGACACGGCCCCGCGAGACCATGTCGGAACGGAACGCCAGATCGGCCCAAAGCCGGGGATACGCATTTAAAGCGTCGACAACCTTTCCCGGATCGTCAAAGCCAGAATGTGCCCACAATACCCGAGCCTCCGGCCAGGTTTCGAAGATCAGGTCAACCGCGTCGCGATCACCGTGGTGGTGCAGAATCAGGTTCCTTTCTTTCGCCAGCGCGATCATATGTTGGATAACTGGCGTTTTTATATCGTCGCCATATGCGTGAAACTCTCCGATGGCTTCGTATTCGTTCTTGGCCAGATTTGCTTCCAGATAATCGATGACAGTTTCATCGTGCATCCAGGTGTTGATTTCACCTCGGCGACGATAAGGGCGAAGTGCCGGAACAACGATGTCCGGGGCTGCCGCCAATAACAGTTGAGTTCCATTGTCGTCCGAGCTGGAAACCAGTGCTTTCCTCACGCCTGCGTCTTGAAGGATTTTGGCCACTTGCTCTGGTGGAACCAGCTTTACGGCATCATGGCTGTAATGAATATGCGCATCGAAGATTGGTCGCTCGTCAGCGGTCGCCGCGCCGCAGAACAGCGCGGCACCTATGATGAAGGTATGTCTCAGCACCTCAAACATCCTCAACAACTATCAGGATTTTGCAAGCCTCACGTCGAAAGTCACGTGTAAGAAGGGTTCGGTAATCTTTCCAGAAAGCTCCATTCCTTCGGGAAATTCCGAAGCTGGTCGTTCCACATAGGTCATCACCAGGTCGTCCCGAACGCCAAACACCGTATCCTGATCCAGATAGGGATCGTCGTCGGGAAAAATCTCGGTCACCAAAGATCGGTGGCCGGGCGCCTTGACGATGTAATGCAGGTGCGACGGTCGCCATGGATGACGGCCACATGCCCGCAGAATATCCCCGACAGGCCCATCTGACGGCACGGTATACTCGACTGGTTTCACGGTGGTGAACGCGTACCGACCATCTTCACCAGTGGTCATCAGACCATGGAAAGAATACGTATCCTGTTCTTCATCCTGACTGGCATAAAGGCCATTCGGGGCCGTTTGCCAGATATCAAGCTCGGCCCCGGCAATCGGATTGCCTTCGGCATCGCGTATGACGCCCTCTGCAAGCAGCACCGGCCCGCCGTAGTCGCGTTTCATGTCGCCACCGATAGGCAAAGCAGGCGCGCCAGAGACGTGAAACGGGCCCAAAACGGAAGAGCTGGTCGCATCCGGGCTGGAATGCAGCATATCCACCAAAGAAGACAGGCCCAGGACGTCCGAGGCAAGCACAAACTCGTGCCGGTCCTCGGTTTCCACAGCGGCACAGCCCTCGAGAAACGCGATCCCAGCTCGCCATTCGTCATGCGTCAGGTTGGTTTCTCGGGCGAAGTCATGCAGGTGTTTGACAAGTGACCCCATGATTTCGCGCATCCGCGGATCGGTGTCCTTGGACAGGTATCCCATGAACACGTCGGTGATATTGTCTTTGGTGACAGAGCGCATCTGGGTCTCCTTAAATCAGGGCAAGGCTGAGGATCGGGAATTCGATCAGAATGAACAGGACGATCAGCATAACAAACGCAAAGGGCAGCGCGCCCATGAACACATCCTTGAGCGATATTCGGTCATCGTTGATCGTCGATTTGATGACGAAGCAAGATATGCCCAAAGGCGGGGTCAAAAGCCCGATTTCGGCGCCGACCACAGTGATAATGCCAAACCAGATCAACGACATGTCCAGGGCTTCGGCCATGGGCAGGAACAGCGGGACGACGATCAGAATGATGGACGCTGTATCGAGCAAAGTTCCCAGAAAAAGCATCAAGAGAACGTAGAGCAGCATGATCGACCAAAAGGACGCGGAATTTCCCGCGAGCAAATCCTGCAACTGATTGGGCAGCCCGGCCAGCCCCAGCATGCGACTATAGATCGAAGCCGCCGTAATCAGGAACAAGATCGCCGCTGTAATATGACCGGTTTCCAGCAACGCGTCCCAGAACGCTCTTGGTGTCATAGACTTGCGTACGACTGCGATCACGAGCGCAACCAGTGCCCCAGCGGCACCCGCCTCGACAGCGGTTAGCCACCCCGTGTAAATCCCGCCGAGCACGACTGTGATAATGAACAGTGTCGGCAGAGTTTTAGACGCGACCTCGCGGCCGGACATCCATTCGGTGTCTTCCACGACCCGACCGCCGACAAAAGCTGGTGTAAAACGGCCCATAACCCAGATCGCGGCGACGTAGGCAATGGCCAGCATGATCCCCGGAATGACGCCTGCCAGGAACATATCGCCCACGGATTGTTCGGCGACAAAGGAATAGATGATCAGCATGGCCGAAGGCGGGATGATCATACCCAAGACCGAAGACCCAGCGACCACCCCGACAGCAAAGCGCGGGTTGTAAGCCTGCGCCATCATCTGAGGAACCGAGACTTTGGTGAACACGGATGCAGAGGCTATTGACGACCCGGTTACGGCTGCAAAGACGGCGTTGGCTCCGACGGTTGCCATGCCGATGCCGCCTTTGACCTTGCGAAATCGCATGGTCATGACTTCGTAAATGTCCTTACCCAACCCGGCCTTCGAGACAATGAGACCCATAAAGGTGAACAGCGGAATGGTCGCGAAACTGTACTCCATCGCGCTGTCGCCGACCGCCACTTTCAGCAAGTTCAGCGCAAGTGTGAAGTTGTCCCGCATCAGCCAGATCGACACGAAGGACACGACGCCCAGCGCAATCGGAATGTAGACGCCTGCGTAAATCAGGAAAACGATTGCAACGACCGAGATCAGGCCAATCTCGATCGGAGTCATTCTGCGGCCTCGTCATGCTCGGGGGTGCGGACCAGTTGCGGGCGGTCCTGCGCCGTGACGACCTTGAGCAGGAAGATCACGCAGGCAAGCGCAGTCCCGCACGCGATGACCAATTTGACCGGCCACCAAGGCAATGTAAAAAGACCGGGCACTCCGAAGTAGTCCTGTGTTTCCCACATGTGAAGAAATTCTGGGAAGGTTACATAGGCGATCAAGGCCATGAAGATTGCCGAAATAGCGTTGATGATGCGCCTCAGGTTGGCTGTCAGACCGGGGCGACGATGGTGTAGCAGGTTCAGAAACCCATCTGAGCGCGTCAATCGATCCACTCTGACAACGTCGGCCAGCTGCAGGAACACGATCATCACGACCGAGAATTGCACCATCTCGTAGGTTCCGCGCAGTGGGGCCGAAAACAGGCCCCGCGCAATGACGTCAACATTCAGAATGACCACCAACGCTAGGACGACAAGCGTACCCAATGCGTTGGCGGCGATAGCAAGCGAATTGGCGACCCGCGACAGGACGGCAACTGCGGTCTTCAGCATGTCTGGCCCCTTTCTCGGGTCGCCGAACGATTATTCGGCCGTCCAGTCCCGCACACCAGTGAAACCAGCATCCTGAAGCTTGCCGAGATAAGCGGCCAGCATATCTGTGCCCTGCTCGCCGTTCTCATTCAGCGTTGCAGCCCATTCCTGCGCAACATTGGGCATCGCATTTGCCCACGCAGCGCGGTCTTCGTCCGAGATTTCAATGATCGATCCGCCAGCTTCTACAAATGCATCTCGCGACGCAGCGGCTCGATCCATTGCAATACCTGCCACGTGGTCACGGTAGTCGATAGCCACGGCCTGTAGTACTTCTTTGACCTCATCGGGCAGACTCGCCCAGTAGTCGGCATTGACGGTGACTGTTTTTGTATTCACCGCACCAAGGTCTGCCTTCAACATGTAAGGGGCCACTTCGACGATTTTGAACGTCTTGGAAGCTTCCGGCCAAATCATTACGCAATCGACAAGGCCGGTTTGAACCATGTTGTAGAAATCAGTGAGGCCTCCGCGTACGCCCGCCGCGTCCTTGATACCCTCGAGATAGCGCAGGTTCAGACCAGCACCCGCGATCTTGCGTCCTTCAAGGTCTGCAACTTTCTCGACCGGCTCTGAGCAAAACATCTGATAGGTGTCGAGCACAACGCCTGTCGCCAGATAGACTTGATTTTGCGCAGCGAACTCATTCTGCATCGCCGGATATTCTCGCGCGATCTCGTCGACCGCCTTGGCCACTGCGCGAGCATCCGACGCGACGAATGGTGTCGAGCCCGAGATCCCCTGGCTGGGCAGCTTGGACGAATGGAAGATGGTTGTGACGATACCAATGTCGCCCAAACCCAACTGTACGCCTTCCAGAACACCTTTGGGTTTTACAATAGAACCGCCATAGTTCTCCTGCCAGTTCATCTTGTAATTGCCGGACTCGGCCAACCGCTTATCCACTTCAGGAATAAAGAAGTTTGTGAATTCTTTCACCCACAAGGCCCGGTCTGGGTAACCATCAATTACGACAGCTGAAATGGTCTCTTCCGCTGCGACTGACAGTGCCATAGTGCCTGCCACGGCAACACCCAGCAGACTGCACTTGGTCCAGTTTTTCATTATCTCTCCTCCCAGAAAGTTTGATCTTGTTGCCCTTTATTTGTTCGCCTTGAACCCCGGCAGTCAGTCCTTTCCACACCAACCGATTTGCGCAGCATTGCGACGGCAAAGTACTTGGCCGATTGGCCGCCCACTTGCGTCATTTCCTCATGCATAAGAACAAACCTTGTCGAACGGAAATCGCGGCAGTTTGTGAAACAAACCCGTTTCATCGGCGTAACCTAGATTGCACAGAAAGTTCGATTTGAGGGTGGTTCCTGCAAAGAACTCCTCGTCGACAATCTTGTTCGAAAAGCCTGACATGGCACCAACGTCCAACCCAACGGCCCGTGCCGCGATCATGAAGTAGGCGCCCTGAAGCGTACCATTGCGAAACGCCGTATCAGCCACGTAATCGGGATTGTTTTCGAACAACGGCCGACGATCTTCGTGTGGGAAAAGGAAGGGCAGTTCCTTCCAGAAGTCCATGTCGTAGGCAATTATGGCCGTGACTGGCGCGCCCATCATCTTTGGCACGTTCTTTGGCTTCAAAGACTTGGCAAGCCGCACTTTGCCCTCGGCACTTTTCACGAAAATGAACCGCGCAGGCAGTGTATTCATACTGGTCGCGCCGTTGATCGTGATGTCGTAAATCTCTTCAAGCAACGCGTCGGAAACCGGCTTGTTTGTCCACGCATAGTGCGACCGGGACTCGCGCAGAATCAAGGCGATTGCGTCATCCGACAGACGAGGAATGCGCGCGCGCAGTTCGCGATGATCTTGCTGCGCCTTGGCGCGAAGTGCCTCCAGCTCTGCCCCGGTCGGTGCGCTCATTCTGCCGCCACCTTTGACCTATTGTCTTTTTCGTCCACGATCGGGCTGGAACAGACGCCGATACCTTCGATCTCGACCTCAACGGTTTCTCCCGGCTTCAACCAGCGAGGGTCGGGTTTTTTGGCGTGGCCCACGCCCGGCGGTGTTCCCAATGCAACCAGATCTCCCGGTTCCAGGGTCATGAATTCCGAAATTGTCGCGATCACCTGGCGGACACCCCAGATCATGTTGGCGGTGTTCGAACTTTGCAGGATTTCGTCCCCCACGCGGCTTTCGATCTTGAGGCCCGAAGCGCCTTCGGGCAACTCATCCTGAGTCACGGTGAAGGGGCCAATTGCGCCCGTGTCGTCAAAGTTCTTACCCGGCGTCCACTGAACCGTTTTGCGTTGATAGTCCCGCACCGATCCATCGTTGAAAACGGTATAACCAAACACATGATCCAGCGCCTTTTCTTCCGAGATATGGCGACCGCGTTTCCCAACGATCAGCATCAATTCCGCTTCATAATCGAAATGCTCGGAAGCCGCCGGTCGCACCATGGGTTTGCCTGCCGCCATGATTGAGTTCTTTCCGCGCATGAACAGCGTGGGGTACTCGGGAACGTCGTATCCACCTTCTTTGATATGGTCGGTATAGTTCAATCCCATGCAAACAATGGTGCCGGGGGCGGCCACCGGCAATGCCGGCGTGATAGTCGAGACTGGCACAGGCACCGCTGCTGAGATTTTATCGGCCAGTGAGTCGCTCAAACCAGGATCGGCAATCAATCCCATCAGATCTGTGCCGACACCAGAGTCCAAAGCCGTTAAATTTACTGCTTTTTCGCCGTTCACGGCAAACACCGCGGTACCTTCCAAAGTCTCTCCCACTAGGTATTTCATTTTCATCATCCATATCAGTTTGCTTGATTTTTGCCGATTATTTTGCCATGTGTCAATTAATATCGATTTTATTGGAGGGCGCAGATGGTTGCCTGGGCAGACTACAAATCAGAAGCACAGAGCCGCGGCGCACTTGCTTTGGAGCTTTACGTTGCACACAGCACGCCTGCCAAAGCGCCCGAAGACGTGAAGGCATCACTTCCTGATCACCTGGCATATCAGGCGCAGCTTGAACGTTCGGGTCAGCTGGCTTTTGCCGGACCAATGTCGGATGAAACCGGTGAGCATATGCAGGGAATGGGCCTGATCATCTACCGCGCCGACAGTCTCGAAGCCGCCCGAAAGCTGGCAGAGGATGACCCGATGCACAAAAGCGGGGCGCGCAGCTTTGTACTTCGGCGATGGATGATAAACGAAGGCTCATTGAACATCTCGATCGGACTATCGACTGGAATGAGCGCTCTCAGCTAAGAGCCCCAGAAGATTGCGCCACGAAGAAGGGAAAGCCAGATATGGACGCCATGCTTGATACCGAGGGCAAAGAGACTTCCGCCACTCATGGTGCGTATCGAAGGCTGCGCGAAATGATTCTGACTGGCGAGCTGCCACCCGGTCAAAAGCTCAAGATCGAGCAGCTCCGCGGGCTACTGGACACTGGCGCAAGCCCAGTTCGCGAAGCCCTAAGCCTTTTGACCTCGGATATGCTGGTGGAACGAATTGACCAGCGTGGCTTCAGGGCGGCGCCAGTCAGCAAATCCAACTTCGAGGAAATACTGTTGCTCCGATGCAACCTCGAGGAAACAGCGCTGCGCGCTTCCATCGCTAATGCAGATGGAGCTTGGGAGGACAGGCTTGTTTTGCGGCATCACCATATGAAAAAGGCCAGTCAAAAAAGTGCACCAGACTTCGAAGACGCCCACAAAGTGTTTCATATGGCCTTGTTGGAAAATGCAAAACTGCCGTTGCTGCTACGGTATTGCTCGCAGCTTTATGACCTCAACATTCGCTATCGTTATCTGGCGGCGGGAGGGCCCAGTTACAAAAAGCGCGATATCGCTGCCGAACACCAGCAAATCCTGGATGCCGCACTCGACCACGATGCAGACAGCGCGACCCGGCACTTGCTCAACCACTACCGCCGAACGGGTGAGTACCTGAGCAGTCAGATGGAGTCCTGAAATGCAGCGGAACTGGTTTCTGGGCGATCTGCTGAATCAGCTGTTCGATCGTCCCGGCAAAAAGCGCGGCAACGATGACTATCGATCCATTGCAGAGCTTTGTGAGGCCTTGTTGTCCGCCGAAGGCGAAGTATCGGGCTTCACCCTCGCCTCCACAATTCTTGATCGGTTCCAGACCTTAGAAGACCCCGAGAAATTGGAGTTTTTTGCCTATTTGAATGACCAGCTTGAGCTGGACGCGGATCAGCTTGCCGAAGTGGCTAGCCTCTATGCCAACGACAGAAGTGTCAATTTATATCAGAAGCTTAGCGAATTCGCGGAACCCAAACGGCAAGAGTTGTTGCGCCGATTGAACCAACCATCCGGCGCGACACAAGAACTCGTAGCAATGCGCGTTGACCTATTGCGCTTTCTTAAATCCAACCCCGAGCTCAAACGAACAGATATTGATTTCGTTCATTTGCTGAGAAGTTGGTTCAATCGGGGCTTTCTTGTCCTCAAACAAATCAGCTGGGATACCCCTGCCCGCGTTTTGGACAAGATCGTTGCCTACGAAGCGGTCCATCAAATCAACGATCTGGATGATCTGCGACGCAGGCTCTACCCGCCGGATCGTCGTTGCTTTGCATTCTTCCATCCTTCGATGCCAGATGAGCCGCTGATTTTTGTCGAAGTTGCTCTGACGGCTGAAGTTCCAGACGCAATCGATGCGCTTTTGTCTGAAGATCGGGAACCGATCGAACCCGAACAAGCGAAAGTCGCGGCGTTCTACTCTATCTCGAATTGCCAGAAAGGTTTAACCGGTATCAGCTTTGGCAATCTGTTGATCAAACAGGTTGTAACTGAGCTGTCGCGAGAACTTGAGGGGCTTGATACATTTGTGACCTTGTCGCCGATACCGGGACTGAACCGTTGGCTAGAAGGCGAAACAGACAATCCTGAGCACGGCCACGTCGCCGAGGCCGTACTTGCGGCAACAACCTCGCCGCAAGATTTGCGCGCAATGGCCGCCCGGTACCTGTTGTTCGCCAAGCGCGAGGATGGGATGCCGTTGGATCCCGTGGCCCGCTTTCACCTCGGAAACGGTGCCGAGTTGCACGAGTTGCACGCCGAAGCCGATTTGTCACCGAACGGACGATCACAATCCGGCGGTGCGATGGTGAACTACCTGTACGATTTAAACAAAACAGAACGTCATCACGAAGAGTTCGCGACACATTCGACGATCGAAGCCTCGCGTTCTGTTCGCGCGGCCTCAACCGCTGCGCTTGCGACCAAGCCAAGGGAAAATACCGCGTGACCAACACTCTATACGACAGCCTGTTTGCCCGGCATGAGGGCAACGAGGCTCCGTTCCTGCAACTCGACGATGATCAGGTTGTGTCCTATGACGCGTTTTTGAAGCGCACCGCGCAGGTCGCGCATGTTTTGCAAAACAACGGCGTTTCACCAGGCGATCGCATCGTTGTGCAAGCGCCCAAGTTGGCCGATACGATTGCACTCTACGCCGCTTCGGTACAGGCAGGTGCAGTCTATCTGCCGCTTAACACTGCCTACACATTGGCAGAGTTGGACTATTTCATCTCTGATGCCCAACCTTCGATGATCGTTTGCGATAGCAGAGACGAAATTGAAGTCGGAAAATTGGCGGCTCGGTCTGGGGCGAAGCTGCGGACACTCGGCGGCGTTTACCCTAGCCTGAGCAGCGAGGCCGACGCGCAGCCCTGCGTATTCGAAACCGTGGATCGCGCTCCGGACGATCTTGCCGCGTTGCTCTACACATCAGGCACCACAGGCCGTTCCAAAGGCGCAATGCTGAGCCATCAAAACCTATTGTCCAACGCCCAAGCTCTTGTTGGTCTGTGGGGTATCACAAACGACGATCGCTTGGTTCACGCGCTGCCGATCTTTCACACGCACGGGCTTTTCGTGGCGATGAATACGTCACTACTCGCCGGTGCCAGAGTTCGCCTTATGCAAAAGTTCGACCTCGGCGCCATCCTGGATGAATTGCCCAAGTCAACCCATTTGATGGGGGTTCCCACTTTCTATACCAGACTGTTGGCAGACGACCGGTTCACAAAAGAGATCACAGGGAACATGCGCCTGTTCGTCTCGGGCTCTGCCCCCCTGCTTGCCGAAACCCATCAGGCATTCGAAACGCGCACCGGCCACCGAATACTTGAGCGCTATGGCATGACCGAGACAAACATGAACACCTCTAACCCCTATAGTGGCGAACGTCGCGCGGGAACTGTTGGCATGGCACTGCCCGGCATCGAGGTGATCGTGACACATACGAAAACCGGAGAACCACTTCCCCCGGGCGAAGTTGGAATGATCGAAGTCCGCGGCCCCAACGTGTTCAAAGGCTATTGGCAGATGCCCGAGAAAACCGCCGAAGAGTTACGAGAGAACGGGTTCTTCATCACCGGGGACTTGGGCCAATTCAGCGAGGACAGCTATCTATCGATTGTGGGGCGGTCGAAAGACTTGATCATTACCGGGGGTTACAACGTGTATCCCAAAGAAATTGAAGAGATACTGAACGACATCGACGGTGTTCTGGAATCGGCGGTTTTCGGCGTCCCCGACAACGATTTTGGCGAAGCAATCATCGCCGCTCTGGTTATTGAGCCAAGCGTAAAACTTGAAGCGGATCAGATTGCTGAGACCATCAGGGACAAGCTGTCGCGCTTCAAACATCCGCGCCGCTACGAATTCGTCTCGGAATTGCCGCGAAACACTATGGGAAAAGTTCAAAAGAACGTGCTGCGCGAACGGTACGCGGACATGGAACTGTCGCCGGCAGAATCTTAGTAAGCCCATCCAGACGCTCAATCAAATAAAGACTTTCAGATCGGATACTACCCTCCCCTTCAGACTGCCAAACTCATTAGGAGATCCATAATGACCCGCATGACGGCAAAAGACTTCGACCAGGAACTTCTGGACCTGTACGACTTTTACGCGCACGGCAAGATCACCAAGCGCCAATTCCTGGATCGCGCCGGAAAGTTCGCGGTCGGCGGCGTGACAGCGGTTGCGTTGCTGAACATGCTCAGCCCGAATTATGCGATGGCTCAGCAAGTGTCATTCAACGATCCCGATATCCACGCAGACTACATTACCTATCCGTCACCCAATGGAACCGGTGATGTCCGAGGGTATCTTGTCCGGCCCGCTGGCGTTGAAGAGCCCCTACCTGGGGTGCTGGTGATCCACGAAAACCGCGGTTTGAATCCTTACATCGAGGATGTGGCGCGCAGGTTGGCAAAAGCCGGATTTATGGCGTTGGCCCCCGACGGCCTGACATCGGTTGGCGGCTACCCGGGCAACGACGCCGATGGGCGCGAGTTGCAAAAGACAGTGGACCGTGTCGAGTTGATGAACGATTTCTTCAATGGGTTTGAATACCTGTTGAACCGAGATGACAGCACCGGAAAGGTCGGCGCAGTGGGTTTCTGCTATGGCGGCGGTGTAGTCAGTGCAATTGCCGTGGCCTACCCGGAACTGGCCGCAGGCGTGCCGTTCTATGGTCGCCAGCCAGCAGCTGAGGATGTAGCCAAAATTCAAGCGCCGTTACTAATTCAGATGGGAGAGCTTGATGAGCGCATCAACGCAGGTTGGCCGGATTTTGAGGCTGCTCTGCAGGCCAACGACAAAGTATACGAGGCATATATATACAAAAACGCCAACCACGGTTTTCATAACGACAGTACGCCACGCTATGATGAGGAAATGGCAAACCTAGCCTGGGACCGCACAATTGATTGGTTCAACACCTATCTGAAGTAATTGGTACAAGCTACCAAGCCAGTCATGCGTTGATATCTTTTCGTTGAAATCCTCGGCCCATCTTGGCCAAGACCTTAGAAGCTACAGTAACTTGAACTTCGCAGTTAGAGATTCTGCGACAAGGTCTTGGCCCGCAATCCCTACTATTGGATGTTTTTATGGTTTCGAAACCATGGACGGATATTGTCGAAGCGGTTTTAGATGAAGCGATTCATCGTTAAGTGTTCAGCTCATCTGCGGGTTAAACGCACTATCACTTTTATGCCGCTGATATCAGCCATTGATAACGCGTTCGGAGAAGGCAGCTAGGTGACCGAAATGACCTATGTAGTGTTTTTTGATCAATGCCAGGTTTTCGATGGAGGTACCCCTTCAGTTCTCTTCCAATGTCGGCCGGAATTTTAACCACTCACAGCGGACGGGACCGGAATATTTTGGACAACTACGACCGTTTCTATGCGTAGTTAGCCGTTCCTTTGGTTCTCTTCGGCATCCCGAAACCGCCGCGCGAGATAATCCACAAACGCGCGCGTTTTTGGTGCCAGATTCCTCCGTTCGGCAAACATTACGACAATATCCGTGCTGGGAGGTGCATACTCCGGCATGACATGGACAAGTTCGCCAGAGAGAAATTTCCTGTTTGCCATATAGCAGGGCAGCCGTGCGATGCCGATACCAGCCAGAGCGGCTCTAAAGACGACATCGGTGCTGTTCCCCTCAAAGCTGCCCGTTGCTTCAAACTTTTCGCCTGCGTTCGGTTCGATGCTGTTCCAAGCGTTCCGTTGGCTTCTCCCAGCAACTCTCAGGCAATTGTGCTCAGCCAGTTCGGCAAAATTCGACGGCGTTCCACAACGCTCAAGGTATTCAGGTGAGGCACATAGCACCCTTCGACTCTGCATAACGCGCCTAATGACCATATCTGGATTCTTCCGTTGTTCCGCAAAGCAGATCGCCGCGTCGAACCCTTCGCTCCGAAGATCAATTTCTCGGTCGGTCAGATTTAAAGACATTTCTACCTCTGGGTTCTCTTTCATGAACTCTGGGAGGGCAGGAATCAGTTGGGACTTACCGAATGCAACAGTGGATGCGATCCTGAGTTCTCCGCGTGGGACACCGTCAAAGCTGTGGATCATCGCTTTGGCTTCATTGAATTTGTCAGCCATCTCTTTGCATTTTTCATAGAAATCTTGGCCTTCCCGCGTTGGAGAGACACCCGTTCTGGTACGATTCAGAAGGCGGTAGTGCACCTGATCTTCAAGTAACCCGATCTGCTTACTTACTGCTGATGGGGTCTGCCCCATTGATCTTGCAGCCGCAGAAATACTGCCCTGCTCGACAACCGTCGCATAGATTAGCATTTGCGCAGAAATGTCCATGTCATAACCTTTGCTGTTCCAATATGGCATGGGGCCTTTGCCAAAATGGCGAGTTGTGAGCGCTACCAAATGCCTTTATCTCTGCATTGCAGCATAAATACTGCATTGCAGCAATGGACGAGGCAATATCATGGCAATTACTCGATCAAACAGCGCGCTGGATGTCGTTTTCGAAGCTGGCCGCACGTTCTTTCATCAAAAGCTGGACACGATACGCAAGGCACAGGCCAAACGCAGGGTTTATCGCGAAACTTATTATGAACTCTCGGTGCTATCTGACCGTGACTTAATAGATTTGGGCATTCCGCGCAGTAGCATCAAAAGACTTGCTATGGAGGCTGCATATGGCTGCTAACACCCAAACGGCTGGTACAGATCGTGGTCACGCCATTGCCCTATCAATCAGCTTCTTGGCGTGGATCAGATCCACGGCAAAAGCTGCCTTGAAAGCACTGAAATTGGCCCGGATGCTCTCTGCGCTTTCAAATATGAGCGATTACCAACTCTCTCAGATCGGAATTTCGCGATCTGAGATACCGGAATATGCCGGAAAATTGATGGCTGACGAATAGGTAAGCGAGCCCTCAGGTCCAAAAGCTTACACGAAAAATGCTGGTTCTCGCTCCTCCCAGAGTAAGCCAGCATGAGCGGCGGCGAAAAAGCCAACAGGGAGCGCCAACGCACGGGCCAGCATTTTCAACTCCTCCCGAAAGTGCTGGCCCAAACCAACCTGCCAAGCAGGAGCCCCGAAAAATGAGCGATAGGAGAACTTCACAAGATCTGGTCGTCCGTCGTCTCGGTTTCGGCGATCAAGATAACATCTGTGATCATTTTCTGCGGTTAGATGTCCGAACGCGGCGGGCACGGTTTTGTGGAGCCGTCGACGACAATGGTGTCTTGAGTTACGCACAGAATATCCTTCGGTACGACAGTATCGCTTGTGGAGCGTTTGTCTGGGGCCAATTGAGAGGCCTTGTCGAACTGCGCGGCCTCTTTCATTCATGGCCATCAAAGCCAGAGGCTGCACTCTCTGTCGAAGCCGAGTGGCAAGGCATTGGGATTGGCGACGCTTTGTTTCAACTGATGTACGCGATGGCGCAGAACAGAGGCGTCCGGACTATCCAAATGATGTGCCTGAAGGAAAACCGCCACTTGCGCTATCTTGCGGCGAAACATAGTGCGCAGTTTGTAGCTGACGCGGATATTGTTGAAGCAATCATGCACCCCAACTGGCCGACGCCCGCGTCAATTGCCATTGAGATTATCGCTGAAACTAGGGCACACTCACATCTGCTTTTTACTTAGACGACCAATAGCACACTGCGTATTGCGGTCGTTTAATTGGACTTAAGCGAATGACCTTTTCTAGGTGCTGTCAGACGAATTCGAACCAGTCTCAGTTTGCCGCGGAAACCGCGAACCTATCCGGAACAAAGTTGACGCCACTCGCTAAGAGCGGCGGCGCGGGTCAGCTTGAAGGTGTCTCGACTGGCTAGCGATCTTTCCTGGTTGAAGTGGTTGTAGACAGAGGAATGGACGGAGGCGAATTTCTGTAAACTTCGCATGCGCCTGAAACGTTGCATCGCGCGTTCGCGTCGTCGAAATGGGAGGTGCGAATTCTCGACGCGGTTGTTGAGCCACCTGCCCTTCCTTTGTTTTTCAAGCGCGCCCATTTCTCTGAGCGCAGCCTTGTAGGAAGCGAAGCGATCTGTGACGATCTCTTCGGCGCAACCGTGTCGCTTCATCAATTTCTTTAGGAATTTCAGTGCTGCAGCTTTGTTTCGACGCTTCGTGACGACGGCCTCAAGCACTTCACCTTCGTGATCGACGGCACGCCAGAGGTAGTAGCGTTTGCCGTTCACTTTCACGAATACTTCGTCCACATGCCACTTCCATTTTGAAAAGGCGCGCAGTTGCTGAACACGCTTCCGTCGGATCTCAGCTGCAAACATTGGACCAAACCTGTTCCACCAATATCGGACAGTTTCGTGGCTAACGTCGATGCCTCGCTCGTGCAACAGATCTTCGACATTCCGAAGCGAGAGCGGGAAACGGATGTACAGCATAACCGCCAGGCGGATGATCTCTGGGCTGGTTTTAAAGTATTTGAAAGACGTGGGTCTGGTCATGGGCAAAAGCTACGCAACCACCCTGCCCGCCTCAAGCAAAGTTCTTCTGACAAGACCGTCATTGTCACCAAAAGATAAGGTTAGCCCCGCTTCCAGAGCTTGTCCCTTTGGATAGTTTTGCCCGTAAAGATATGTCAGGCCAACGACACTCGCGTCACTGGATAGTGGAACGCCACCACTGACTGAATCCGCTTTTGAAAGGCGATAGTCCAGCAGAAGATATCCATAACGGGCCACATCCCGGATCACGGGGTAACCCATCGCGACTGTGAAGTTCTCGCCGTCAATATCTGTTCTCGCAAAGTCCCCCGAGAGGTCACGTTTTGCGTTTATGTTCCCGTAGAAGATCTCACCGTACAGACCAT
>NZ_WQGD01000022.1:0-37742 GCF_013034475.1 Ruegeria sp. HKCCA6837 | reverse complement strand
CTTTGAGGGCTATGTATAGCCCAGTCGCGAAGCAGAACTGTCGCCTTTGGTGGACGATGTGGTCAACCGGACTTTGCAAAGTCTGCTTTCTGCGCATTGCAGACCTCCGCGCACGGCATACCACCCAACATTAGAGAGTGGATCATCCCAGAACTTTTAGATCTTTTGGTGCGAGCCGACTTTTCTCCGGCAATGTCCCAAATTTAATTCCTTCGATTTCGAGTTTGTCTCGTATCGCTACAAGTTCAACCAGTTTGTACTCAGATTGCTCAGGAACAACGTATAGTACTTGAGGAACCTTTCTCAAAAGAAGTGCTGCTCTTGCCAGTTGGTCAATCAAGTAGCCAGGATCAATTCTATTCCTCGGGCCTTTGATCTCAATCGCCGCAAAAGGCTCCGAGCCTTTGTATACGATTAAGTCTGTGGCAAGAGGCTCGAACGTTCTGCCTTCTCGAACAGTCAAATTTTCCACATTGAAGATGTCACTAGTGTTCTGTTTGAAAAGCATTTTTGCGTTTACTTCGAAGTCTCGGGCTCTTCGCTGGCCGCCAAAACCACCTCTAGCAATCACGACCGCAGGCTTCTCCGCCAATCGAACTTCATCAAGAATAGATTTTGTATCCGCTTGAGACAACTCCCCTGAAAGGACGGCATCAGCTATCTCTTTGGATTTCTTGGGGTCATACCGATCTATCCTTGAAAGCAAAATAACTTGCATCATGGCCAGCCAGTCGGGCTTTGATTCAAAAAGATCGGGTCGGTTTTGTTCTAACCATTTCGCAGCGGACATCGGATTGCGAAGGCTTGCAGGCTTTGTGCCTCTGATCGCGGCAACGCTTTGGAGAGCATCGTCCGGAAACGCGAACCCAAAGGCTTGGCTGTCTTGGACAACGCGATTCAGCCACGCTCCGAGGGCAATCCAGTTTTCGGTTTTGGCCAAATCTTGAAATTCGTCTTCAGTCATCATCGGTCGCAATCATTTTATTCGCATCGAGCCCATTGCCAATGCGAATGGATGCATGTATAGAGCCCGTATGAGGATAGATCGACACGCACCCCCGACGGCCCGACGCGTTCACAAGCGCGGAATGAAAAAACGCGCTGGCAAAATGTCTGGCGTCAAGTTCCCAGGCGTCATTCAGCTCGAAAGCCAAATGGAAGCAGCACTGGTTCGTTGCATGCAGGTCGACCCTCGTGTGGTCTCGCTTAAGCCACAGCCTTGCACAATCGACATGGGAACCGGAAGAGCATTTGCAAACAAAGAAGCGGCGCTAGAGGCTTATGAAGGGCGTCGGTACAGGCCTAAGCTTTATACACCAGACCTAGAAGTCAAACTTGTCGACGGCCGTTTGTTCTACTTGGACGCCAAGCACAGCGCTCACATAGATAAGAAACCTGAGTACCTGGACTATCCTTCACTTCTTGCCGAAGTCGGAATCTCGCTTGTCATTGTAACTGAGTCCTTATTGCAGGGGCCGATTGATCGAAATGCTTGGCTGCTATTGCAAGGACAAGCCGAAGAGACCGCCCCTAAACTTGCAAGCAAAATAGCGTGTCTCAAACAGCAACGTGTGACGTTCAAAGAACTAAGAGAGAATATTGGCATCCCCCAAGCGAAGATTCTTCGCCTTATTCTTGATGGCTATCTGGTGTTCGATTTTTCATGTGAAGCTCTTGGGCCATCCACGAACCTGAATACTGCGAACCGCGACCGAAGACATCTGGAGGTAATCGAATTTTGAAGCAGATTGTCAAAAGGCGGCACCAGAGAACCATCAAATATAGGGGAGAAACCTATGCTGTCGATGGAGCGATAGCTGGGCGGGATGCATATCAGATATCGAACTCCCAAGTTGATCCTTTTGAGATATCTGGACAAGAATATCGAGACCATGTGCACGATGGGCTAGTGAAGGAAGAAGGCTTCGACAAACGTCCTCGTAATGTAACCGCTAAAGATGCACGTGAAGCTCAGCTCAGACTACGCATTGTGGAAAATGCACTAAAGCTTGGGGAGGAGGGCGTTCATTGGGCAAAACGCATACCGATACTTCAACGCGAGTTCGCCGAAGAACCCACCTTCAAAATCAAGGGTAACCGTTTTCCGAGGCAATCGACTGTTCAGAATTGGGTCAAATTGTATCTGCGCGGCGGGCCGGACGCGCTTTTGCCCAAGCGCAGCAATTCAGGAAATCGTATGCCAAGGTTTGACAGCGTATTCCACGAGATAGTGCTCGATCTATTGGAAATGCAATATACGTCGTCGGACAGACAAAATCTAACAAGTCTGTCTAGCGACGCTTATATTCAATACCAGTTGGTTTGCCATGAGAATGGCATAAAACCTGGGTGCTGCGGACGCAAGGCAGTCGAAGCGATTGTGCACACAATCCCTCATTTTGACGTTCTCAAGTGGCAACTGGGCAGTAACGAGGCGCGCCAACACATGCGAATTGCCCAAAAATACTATGATATAACAGCGCCTTACGATCAAATAGAATTGGACTGCACAAAAGCTGACATAATGCTGGTTGATGATAGCGGGGAGGTAATAGGTCGGCCGTGGATTTGTGCAGCGATTGACTGTGCTACTAGTTGGATTGTCGCATTTCAGGTCTTCCTACCAGATCCATCATCAGAACATGTGGCCAAAGCTCTAAAGGAGATGATTAGCTACCCAGAGGAAGACTTTTTCGAACAGCACGAAATTGTAAACAGGAAAAAAATCGCCGCACTGCCGAAAGTGGTTGTAATGGATCAGGGTTCAGAGAACGTGGGCGAACCCATCGATGCTTTTATCGAAGTTGCTGGTGTCCATGGCCATTGGGCGCAACCTCGAAAACCCCAGGAAAAGCCGTTTATCGAAAACTTGTTCGGGGCAGTTCGAAGCAAAGTCAGCCAGCTTCCGGGTGCGACTAAGTCAAAGGCATATCCCGACCGGGATCGAACCAAAAAAGCAATGGATGAAGCCCGTCTGACGCTAAGAGTGTTCAATTCAATAATGCAACGCTGGCGCTACGACGAATATGGAAGAACTCCGAGGAGAAAAGTCCAAGACATCTTTAAACGGGGTGAAACACCTAGCGCTGCTTGGGACAGATTGGCAGATGAACACATAGTGCCAGAACCCCCGTCTTTGGACGAGCATCACGCAGCGCTGATGATCCAATCCGAATCTCGAACTCTGTGGCACTACGGTATCGAATTCGAGAGTATGCAATACAACTCTGAAGACTTGGCAAGGCTGTACCGACGACTAGGCCCGCGCCAGCGTGTTGAAATACGCTATGCTCCACTTGATGCTAGGGAAATTTTGGTCGTGGATCCGCATACAGGCGAGTTGGTGCGCGCGTCCAACAAAGCAAAAGACTTGGCAGCACTTTCTTATCGTGAGCTAAGAGAATGCCGGTCACCCAAGGCGAAACACAACGGACCAATCAAAACGGCTTTGGAGATCCACAAAGATATCCAAGCGCGCAGGACGTATAAGCAGGGCAAAAAAACTAAACTGCAAAGGAACCGCTCTGCGGAAATCGACAAGTTGCGGGCCGCTGATATGCAGAACAGAAGTTTGAAAGAACCACAACTAATTGACCAAATACGGTCAGAGGTTGGTCACAACAAGCTCGCAGTTACGAGATCAAAGAACTTGCCAAGGGTCGAAAGAAAAGATGCTGGACCAAACAACTAGTAGAGCTCTGCAAGGTGCATTCATCCGACATAGCCGCCACGAATGGGCTGTCTCGGAGATAAAACGTCTTTTGAATATTGCAGCAACCGAGGGTGGACGGATCATACCAATCTTGGGGCCGACGAGATGTGGAAAGACAGAACTGACAAAGGACTTGAAGGCACAAGTTGAAAATGACCGCCACGGCCCAAGTGCTATTCTGGTATCTTCAGATGTCATTCTGGGCCGACTTGCGCCACGGCCTTCCGAGCGGGATTATTACGGTTCCTGCTTGCGAAGCATGGGCTTTGATTTCGTAGAACGAGAGCGACCTGCCCAAATTCGAGAACGTCTCTTTCGGCTCGTAGCTGAGCACGGCATTCAAACAATCATTATCGACGAAGTGAACCATTGCGCCGAAACTCTGACTAGGCACTCGCGTCGACAAGCCGCTGATCACTTCAAGACTATTGTTGATGAAACCTCAGTCACTCTGATTTTAGCTGGGTTGCCAATGTTCGAAGCGGTTATGGACAGCAACGAGCAGTTTGCGGGACGCTGTTTGAACACCATTCGAATGAACCCCTATTGGTGGAGCGTTGAGGCTGATCGTATCGCGTTCTGCGATGCAATCTTTGCTGCCTTCTATTGTCTTGAGGAGTCCGGCATCCTTTTGGAGTTTGACCAAGACGATATGGTACGGCGATTGTACGGTGTTTCCGGCGGACGTGTGCCAGTGGCGTTGGAAGTGCTGCGCGCGCCCCTGGCATTGGGTGCCCAAAATTCACAATACAGCACCAAAACGATTGCCAGGGCAGCGACGGATTCAGGCCTGGAGCGAGATCCGTATCAGTCGTTTTTTCAAGAAGAACCACCATCGGATACTGAGCTGATCAGGTCATACATCAGAGTCATGGCAGATGCTGGTCTCGAAGTAGAGCCTACGACGTCGCATGAGCTTGCGATTATGCGAGGTGTATGAGGTGCCGGGTTTGTTTGCAGTACCACCATTGAAAGGCGAGAGCCTTATCGGATACTTGCGTCGTCTAGCCCATGTAAATGGATACAGAGATGTCTCTGAATTTTTGACACGGTTCCGGCGGAAGTATGGGCGAATTCTAGTCGAGAACATCGAGCACTTTGAGCAAGAGATGGGCTTAGAGAAAGGTTTGTTGGTTGCTATCTCCCCTTCTGCCAAACCTGAGTCACCCAGCTTAAGCTGGCGTTTCGAGCGGCATCATAGCGATCCGATTTGCCCTTCATGTCTTGCCGATGGCTTACCCTTTCAACAAACTTGGCGTCATTACTTGGTGACAGCCTGTCACCATCACAAAACGCGTCTTCAAGATGTTTGCCCTGTCTGCAAAACCACATTGCGTCCGACGTCCGGCGGCTTTGATAAATGCAGATGTGGCTTTAGCTACTCAAATTTCCCACGGGTGGCAGCAAAGGACCACGAAGTGATCATCTCCGCCTTGATTGCGGGAGATTCAACGGTTGGCAAGCGGTTTCTTGACCTTGCAGGAGGGCGTCAGGTCCCAAAAGACATTGGCGCTTTTATTAATTTCCTAGCGAGTGGTTTCGCTCAGAACCGCACGGGCAAGTCTGGGAAAACACAAACACCCAAAAGCGTTGCAGATTCGTTGGAACTGATTGAGCCGTTGGCAACTGTATTTGACCATTGGCCAAATGGGTTCGAAGAACACGTTCGAGGGTTGATACTGGCAGGAAATTCAGAATCCAACTCTGTGCCGTCCATGCTCGGAAGCTGGTATCAAAGACTTATGAAGTTCGAAGATGATGCGTACCAGCCTTTCAGAGGTGCAGTGTCGCGTGCTGCTTCAACCGAGTTCAAGGGAACCTACCTGGGAAAGCTAACGCCGTTGCAAGCTCGGGAATGGGTCTCGGCTAAACAAGCGGCCAAGGAACTGGGAATTTCTGCACAGCGCTTGGTGGCTGAGGTTCAGTCAGGTCAAATTGCCGGAAAGCAAGCCCGTAGCGGGTATGGGCACCGGCATACGATGATTCCACGCTTCGAAATTTCGAACATCTATCTGGATAGGAAGCGGTATTGGGATGGGTTGCAGGCCAGAGACTACCTTGGTGTTACAAGAAAGCAATTTGATCTGCTTCGCGCGTCAGAATTGATCCACGAGGTTGCTGCTGAATACCGTCCTCCACTTGTTGATGGCTGCATTGACGGTGAAAGCCTAAAAGAGCTCACAACAAACATTCGAAACTGCACTAAAGTTCAAGCGGGAGAAACTATTCCGTTCAATCAGCTCAACCTGAGGCGCACAACTGATCGAGCTGCTTTGATGCATGTTCTTCAGAAAATCTCCACAGGCGTTATCAAACCTGTTGTTGCGGAAGAAAACATGCGACTTGGTGAGTTTCATTTTTCAGTTTCCGACATCGACCGCGAAATTGGGACGCAGCGGTTGTCAAAAGACTGGACCGCAAATGATGTCGCAAAGTTGACGGGTTGGAAGGCTCAGGCGGTGACACATTGGTGCAAGCTGGGCCTGCTCGGATCACGCAAAGTTCCGCATGGCCCAAGCGAGTCTTTCTTGGTCAGACCGCAGCAGCTTGCGATCTTTCAAAGCGAGTACATGCCGGTAGCTACACTGGCTAGGTCAAGAGGAACTACGTCCCGAAAACTCCTGTCTGATTTTGAGAGCAAAGGGATTGAGACCCATGGTGCGCAAATGGAAGGTAAGACGACGCGAGGACACTTGGTAAAACTGAGTGATCTGGCTTCGCTGCTGTCAGAGGCTGCCTAGTGCTCGCCTGCGCCATCCGAAAAGAACACCACTGAAATGCGCTGTCCAATTGCGGGTTCGTAGCCGCGTGAAACCTGCTCAGCTTCCTCGATGACCCGGACCATCTTTTCATAGATCTCAGCGGACGCCTGATGATCGCTTTCGAGCTTTTCCAGGATAACCTGAAGCGCGATGTACCCCTTGGGAAGATCCTCATAGGCGAAGCTGTCACGCACTTCGTGTTTCGCTTGTTCCCAGAAGGGATCAAGCTCACGGCTCCACGCCTCGCACACCATTTCGACGGCTGGCAGTGACAGATGGCCAAACCTCTCTTGATCGCTGAGTTCGACGCCACCTTTGCGTCCCATGAACTCGGCGCAAGCTTTCGTGAGGCTCTCAACGCGCGCCGGGCGCAAGTCCCACTCGGTCAGCTTGCCGATCTGCTCTGAAATCGTCTCTAGCGCTTCAGAGAGATCTTCCAGTGACATGTGGGCGTGCTCCATGCCAAGGCTTCTGGTCCGTTCGTATGCAGTCTCCAGAGATTGGACGCAGGCCAGCTGGTCGCGTTCCAGTATAAGGCCTGGCGCAGTATCCTTGAGAAGCAGCAGGCGAGGCGGAAAGAAGCTATTGCTCTTGCTAAGTCCTTTGAGATGTAGCGCCGTGAATTTCTCACGGGCCGATAGGAGCGCCAACTCGGCGCCCCAGGTGCCTTGGATTTTGGCCTTGTCGATGAGTTTGTAGCGGTCTTCGGGGATTGTTTGCTTGGTGCGTTCCAGCACGTCGTGAAAGTTATTGTCGCGAAGCCGCCGCGGGGATCGCAGATATTCAACAACGCTATCGAGGATCAGTTCTGCGTCTTCGGTGCTTTCTTCTAAGACGGCGTCGATTAGCGCCTCCCCAGCCAAAGTTTTATAGTTCTCTATGCGCTGGGCGATTTTTTCATCGGACGCAAATTGCCCGACGGGTACGTCAACCAGATGGTAATTTACGATCCCAAATTCGCTGTCGATCCTGTCGATCCGACCCAGACCTTGGATGAGCTCTTTCAGGTTCGAGGTCAGGCCAAGCAACACCAACGTATCTGATGATTGTAGGTTGATGCCCTCCGCCATTTTGTAAGTCAGAAAGACCGACGCCGGTCCATCTGGAGCGTTTTTTCCTCCTGGCCGGAAATAAGACTCTACAGACTTGCCTTGTGTGATGCGTTCAAAGGTGTCCGGTCCCTCACCAAAGATTGCCTTCACGGCGCGATCTTCACCCTTGGTTTGGTTCCCCACGACATAGTTGATATGGTGACCTTTGCGCGACAGTGCCTCTGCGAAAATCTCAAGCGTGTCTGTTCGCTCCGCGAGAAACACAACCCGGTCTTTTTCACTTTGAATTCTCAGGCAGGCCTCGTACCGCTTTTCGTCGAGTTCTTTTAAGACGCTCAGTCCAAGCTTCTGGATTAGCGCGTCACATTTCTTTGCGGGTGCGGGCTCGTCAATTCCTAGTGCGGCGAACATGTTTGATTGTTTGCCTTGGAGCACCTTTTTCTTCGATTTTACTCCGCGTTCGAAGTCGCGGAGGGAGTTGCCAATGGCTCCGTGCGACATCTCCCAATGGGCTTGGGCGGCATTCACACGCAGGATGTTCAATAGGTTGCGGATATAGAGTTGATCTTGCGTGCTTTGTTGCGTGCTCACATGCCCGAAGCGGCTTTTCTCGACCGCGGTCACCCTACCACCTGGTGCAAGTTCTTTGCAGAGGGCCACAATCTCATCCAGGCGCGTTTGCTGAGGTTTTGTCGCCTTAAGTTTCTTCGGGCGGCCGTGGTTTTCAAGTCTCGGGTAGCTGTGCTTGCTCGGATCTTTGTCTTCGCCAATGCATCGCCTTTGTCTGCGTGTCAAAAACGGCGAAACCAACTGAGCGAGTTCGGTGCGAGCCTCTTGCGTCAGCGTCGTGTCAGGCTCTGATAGGACGGCCAGCTGCGCATCCTGGTTGAAGATATCCTTAGGAACTTGGGTTTCGCGCTCGAACAACTCGCCCATGGCCTGAATGAAAGTCGGCGTCATGAAAATGGACGCCCGCTTCTCCTGCATATGGGTCAACCAATCGACATCGCGGTTCCCAAGAAGTGTTGCGGACAGGCAAACATTCCAGCTCGGCGGGGCAAGCTCAATAGCGGAGGCCATTTGAGATGCCTGCTCAAAGCCTGGTGTCACAGTGTGGCTCTCATCAATGATCAGAATGCCATATTGTTCGAGCCTGAGCCCGGGTTCTTTGTCATCCCCAGCTCCTCGCAAGTTCTGTTTTGCCAACTTGGTATTCGGCTTCGCGTCCAGAGATGGAGTTGAGTATTTTTCCCAACTTGGGATGACCTTAGGGGGTGCAATCACCACCGCATTATTGCGCGCCACACCATGCACAGGAGAGCTGGGAACGACCTTTGAGTAGGTCTTCGTCAAAGCTTCTCCCAAGTGGCATCCGATCTCGGTTTTGCCCGAGCCGGTTGGCGCTTCTACGAAGGCGATACCATGGTCATAAACGATGGAACACGCCTCATAGGTCAGCTCCTGTTGATACCCAAACAGGGTATGGCCCGTGATCTCTTTTCGATCACCGGTGAGCCAGGGTTCAAACCCCTTTTGCTCCGAGATAGTTCGCGCCATCGCGTCTTCGGCGGTCACCGGTTTGATAAGCTTTTCGAGTATCTCCAGCGCTTCGGTATTCCAATCGACAGATACATCCCAAGCCTGCTCAGCGGCTTCTGTGCGTTCGACCTGAAGTTCATGAGTGCCCGCATCCAGGTCATCGGCATACTCGATGTTTCTGTAGAGCCCTGAGTAGGAAAAGTTTGCGGACCCGGCGACGGCACCTTTTGGCGAGCTGACGATTTTTGAGTGAAGCCGCCGGTCCCCGGTTATCCCTAACTTGCGTTTGGCAAGCTCCGGATCGAAGACACGCAAGTTAATTTTGCCGGTTTTGATGGCGTGTTTTGCCAGCACCGCGATAAGATCGTGATCCTCTTCCACCTGAAGCCCGGAGCGCTCCAGCCAGTAGAGTTTCATTTCTTCGGTGACTGGTTTGGGGTTGGTCAGCCTTTTGGTATTAGCCGTGTCGATCCCGAACGATATCCGGATTTGGATATCGCTGTCGTTTTCCAGATCCCTCAGCTCAGGCAATTCCTTCATCAAAATCGACAGTGAAGACAAGAAGTCCTGATACCCGGTGACAATCAGACAATCCCCAGAGGTGATATGGGGCCGATAAAGATTGATGACCGGCCGGTCGATATTGGTGCCGACCTTCGCAACCGGTTCGGCACCAAGCTCGTCTTCGGGCTTTTGATTTGCTTCGGTGAGCTGCTTTGGATTGGAACGCAGCCAATCAGGGAGTGAAAACAATGAACAAGACTTAGTTTTAGGACGCTTAGTCTAATATTGATACTGCGAGCATCGTCCTTCAAGACATCACAGGAAGAAACATTCATTTTCCTGAAACTGTCGAAAACGCGCACCGGTTTTGTGGCGGGATGCCGGGAGTTCGAGATTTAACATAAGTCGCAATTATGGAGCGGTTGCAGCCCTTGCGCCTTTGTCAGCCAACCGCCGGCTAATCCGAACTTCGGACACTCGTGAACATCCCTTCAGCGGTAATCGTGAGCACAAAGTTCAAAGAGCTTCCTCGAACTCAAAGGTCAGCGATGCGCAGAAACCGGACTTTGCAAAGTCTCGCTACGGCATCAAAACGGACGCTTATAGCTGTCTCGGATGTTGCGGGATAGATTCCCAAAAGCGGTCATTGATCTTTTGTACGGCCTCCCAAGCCGCCTTCGCGTTTGGATCGCAGAACGACAGCGTCTTCTCAACTTGTAGAGTTCTAAGCCAGGCAGGTTCGATTTCTCTGTTGCCCTCCACCGCATCAAGGCTTGTATCGTGCGTACTCGAAGTCCATATACACAAGGCTTACGTTTTTCTTTTTCGACCTGCTGTCTCCCCAATTCGGCGTTCAGTCTTTCGATTCAGACCGACCACGCCGAGTCGCCGCAATAATGCGGGCGGCAAGTATTTGGAGATTTCCACCATGGCAAATGGCACAGTAAAATGGTTCAACTCGACCAAAGGTTTTGGCTTTATCGAACCTGAAGATGGCAAGCGCGATGTGTTCGTGCATATCTCAGCACTTGAGCGTTCCGGCATCAGCGAATTGAAGGACGGCCAGAAGGTCACTTTTGACGTCGAAGCTGGCCGTGACGGGCGCGACAGCGCCGCCAATCTGGCGCTCGCCTGACCTTTTTAAAGGGCACCCTTTTCGGGTGCCCTATTGAACAATGGGCTACAATAAGCCATTGGAGAACAAGTAACTTGCAACAGCAGGAATTGACCCGGGCGCTCGCGCAATACCGTGTGCCCGATACGAAGCGTAGCGTTATTGAACTGACAATCACTGTCATCCCCTTTTTCGCGCTATGGGGCGCAGCGTGGTTTGCGCTATCCCTTGGTATCTGGGTCACTGTTCTATTGGCCATCCTGAACGCCGCATTTCTGGTGCGTATCTTCATCATCATGCATGATTGTGGTCACGGATCCTTCTTTAGAAACCGTACCGTTTGCAATTGGACAGGCCGGGTTTTGGGTGTCCTTGCGCTGACACCTTATGACGTTTGGCGGCAAAGCCATGCGATCCACCACGCCTCAACCGGTAACCTTGATCGGCGTGGTATGGGTGACATCCCTACATTGACCACTGAAGAATACCTGAAGCGGAAGTGGTTCGGGCGTGCCGCTTATCGTCTGACCCGGAATCCCATCTTCCTGTTCGGTGTTGCGCCGGTCTATACGTTCTTCCTTCAAAACCGCTTACCTCTTGGTTTCATGCGGTCGGGCTGGCTGTATTGGGCAAGTGCGATGGGAACAAACGTCGCGATTGCAGGGTTATTGGCTCTGGTTTTTTGGGCCGGAGGCATTGAGGTTTTGGCGTATGTTTTCCTGCCAACCATGATTGTCGCATCATCGATTGGAATTTGGCTTTTCTACATTCAACACCAGTTTGAACACACGACCTGGGAGCGGGAAGAAGGGTGGAATCTTCAGAACGCCGCATTCTATGGAAGTTCTCACTATGCCCTGCCTGGCATCCTGCGTTGGTTTTCTGCCAATATCGGCGTACACCATGTTCACCACCTTGCCAGCCGCATACCTTTTTATCGGCTAGACGAAGTTTTGCGTGACCATTCTGCGTTGGAAAATTGCCAGCGTATTACTTTATTTGAGAGCCTTCATTGCGCACGATTGCATCTTTGGGACGAAAAAAGTCAGCGCCTGCTGACATTTTCCGAGGCTTTGTCAAACGCCAATCCCAACAAGAGTTTAGTGTAATCTGGCGCGCACCAAAAAGGCGTCGACAGTATCACCGCCGAGGGCGCGAATGGCCTCTAGTCGGTGAAGGCCTTCAATCAGCACGAACCTCTTGTTGTCCGAGCGTATCTGGATCGGGGTCTTCTGGCCGTTCTTCAGAATATCTTCGGCCAGCGTCAGAACTTTTTGTTGATCAAGCGTTTTCGCCCGTTTCGCAGGAACATAGATCAGGTCGAGCGGATATGGTCTTTTTTCCAACATTAGCTACGTGGGCAACCTTTCGTGCATTTGTTCCGGTTCAGAGCTCGCTTCCAAAGCGGGGGCTGGAACGTACGTCATAGAACCGAGCGAACAGCGTCGCGCAGTTCCTGATGCATAATCCAAGTTGCTGGCTCATCGTCACTTTCGATGTGAGAAAATGCCAGGACCTGAGCGGCGCCATCATTCTGTACCGATCCGGCTTCGGGTAGGTCCAGTTCCAGATATTCTGCGATCAATAGTCCGATTTTCTTGAAAACCTTGATGGAGGCCTCGCGTGATTTGTAACCGGCTGCCTGAGACAAGTGACCAATGGTCAGACCTTCCCTACCTGCGATAGTAAGTGCTTTGAGCATTGTGACCTGCGCAGGGGTGAGCCTGATCTGGCGCAATGCCTCTGCATATTCTCTTGCACTGGGAACGAGCGTGCCGGAGTTTCCTTCCAAACGTCGTTGACCGCTACGTTTCCTGTCTCGTTCTTCGAGAATTTCTTTTAAGGCTTCAATGGCCAATGCTGGTGTTTCGCCAACTGCATCGGCAATCATTGCCTGCGTTTTAGCCGGTGGCTTGGGAAATGCGCGCGCAACGCAGTTACCACTCAGAATGCCGGCCTTAATCAAGTACTTGCCAAACTGTTCCTCAATCACACCGGCTACGTCAGCGTTCCGCGACTTACGAACACTGCGTTCCTGAAATGCTCTTTGTTCTAGGTCGCGAATTGCCGATTTTGGGTGTCGGAGGCTAACCTGAGGGGTGCTTTTACGCATCAGAGAAACACCACCACAATTATGGCCGCAACAATCACCGCCGATGCGACAAACATCTTTATGCTGTAGGACCAGCGTTGCGCCTTTTCGGCTTTGAGTATTTTACCCAGGTTTTCGTCAATCGAGTTATGGTTCACGGATTCGTCCTTCCGGATATGTCAGGAGGTATTGGTTCCCACCAACCTATTGTCGCGGCACATTTTCGGTGCACTTATCGTTCTGTCGTGTAAACGGCCGATTGCATTCCCAACCGTCACCTCTCCGATTCAAGTGAGCATTTGAAGGGACAAGGATCGCAATGCATCTGTCCCGGTTTGCGCGATAACCTCGTTTGCATTTCCATCCAGAAAAGGTTTCAGGCGCAAGATATGCATGCTGTGGAATTGCCACAGGTTCACAGCTACTCTCCGCTGCCCTGTAACCTCTGAGGCACACCCAACCATCCGCGCTGTTTTTGTCAGTCAGGCGGCCGTTGCTCGGGACATTAATCGCAACACAATCCTGATCCTCCTTACGAAATCCCCAGTTGCAGTGTATTTCTTGTACGCCAAACCTAGTTTCGACGTACCCATTTTGAGGTGAAATCACCTCTTCACACTCGTCCCCGATACGCTGGAACAACCGGTTGCACTCCCACCGATCTCCGGTTGATGCAAGATAGGCATTTTCTGGAACTCTTATTTCCTCACAAAATTCTCCTACACTCTGGAAACCATGAGTGCATTCCCAGCCACTGCCGTAGGAGCTGCCCGTCAAATATGCGTTTTCTGGTACGTCTGTTATTTGGCAGGATCCGTTCTTGTTTTCGAAACCTTCGTCACAAATCGATCCGTCGGCATTGCCTGCGACTTGGGCAGGAAGCTGCGTTCCTGAGAGCAACACCAAGAGTGTCGGGATCAGGCAAAGAACGCGGTGCGAAAACACGATGAATGACTGATTGAAACGGAGCCTGAGACCTGATCTATCGGGCATCGAGCACGCAATTTATGTGCCATGTGCTGTTCATACGGCGCCTTCTTTCATGGGTCACCCGATGACCGGTGCTTGTCAGGTGACAGTTGCGAATGCTAGCGAGGAACGAGCTCATAGCGAAGACCCCAGCGAAACCCGTTCCAATGCTGGGGCACATGCTACAGTTAGTCTGAAGGCCATTGGATCATCGAAGCCGGCAGCATCGCGACGACGAGTAATTTTCACCAATGCACGTTTGTGGTCCTTTGCCAGAATAGAGTCAAGGAAGTTTCCCTCGTCGCAACGCTAGTACTGCTAAGGCAGGTGTTTGTGAAACAAGCACGTGACCAAGTAGCCTGGTGAACCGCCGAAAGAAGTTACTTGGCATTAATCTGTTGTTGTAGGGATTTGGGGGCGGAGCAGCAGCGAATGGCAGCTTAAGTCCGCGTCTCTCTTGTCGAGCCTGAGTGCGGCGACAGAGCGGTACGTGATCAAGGTTTCCTCGTGGCTATGAATGACTGGCCTGACGTCATCAGCAGCAACGCATCGACATTCGTGCCGCTCCTGTGAACTGATGCTGCGCAAGCACTCGCGGCGCGAGCAAATGGTTGATCTGCTACGCTTCTCGGGAATTGCAAAGTCTAATTGCGAATGTCCGTTTTGGGCTGGTTGCGGTCAACCATGCTCATAGTAGAGACTGGTGGTACATAGTTCCGCAGAGCAGTGCTGGGGAAATGCTTATCCGTGGCGCTTTGGTTCCTAGCAGGAGAGGCGCTTAGAAGAAGCACGCACTACTACGACGACAGTCGCCATAGACTTCTTATGTCAAATATTGGTTAAGGGCGGCAGGTACGCTGTACTAGCGGTCTGGGTCTGTATCGAGTTTGCCCCAGAGATCATCAACCATATCTGAGAAGCCATCATTCGAGGCCTCCTTGGGCAGTAGACCAGCTCTTCGCCGGCGTTCGACCTCGGCCATTAGTTCTTCCTCTGTGGCTGTCTCAACCACATCACATCGAAGAGCTTCAATCTCGTCCGCTGTCCACGACTCAAATTTGTCAGCGTAGAAGCCTAGGGAATACGGCTCGTCATCAGAAATCTGCTTGATCACAGCATTCCAATCTTCGCTTTGGTTCGTTTCCTTTTCGACCCTCTCATCTAGTTCGCGGATTGACTTGCGGATCATCGGCAGCAGTTCTGCCTCAACGCTTTCTTCGCCCGCGCCGGTCCCCGCAAGCCAAAGGTCTGCGATCTTGCGGACGAGCCTCCAGACCGTCTGATTTCGAGGGTGGCCTTTAATCCGGCCGCCAAGGCCTTTTTCCTGAATGCCCAGCTGTTCAGCGGCCCGTTCGCTCATTCGAATATTGTAATCAGACACGTCCGAGAGCTCTGAATCGTTCTCAGATACAGCTCGAGCGACTTCTTGATCACCGACGTAAACAACCACCTTCAACATCCCGCTAGCCCTTCCTTCGCAGGTTCATCACCCGGTCCAGGTGGCTGTAGTCCAGATCTCGCATGATCTTCTTCACTCGCTCTGGATCGACTTCGCGATCTTTTCCAGCAGTGTGGACGATGTGTCTGACGTAGATCGTCAAAGCGACAATGATCACGGCGGATAAGATCAAGCTGAAATGCTCGGCCCCCATCACCAAGTCTTCTTCCTTGGGTCTTCGATCCCGAGGTCGTCGAACACGTTGCCGCTACCATCAGTGATCTCGACATCATGGTCTTCAGTCACTAGATCCCAGGTGTTCTCTTTGACCCATTCATCCCGCCATTTGGGCGCATCGGCCGGACGCTGTGCAAAATCGGCGATTTGCTCGAGAATCATTTTGCGCAATGCAAGCCAGACCTCCGGACCCTCTCTGCGACGAGCTTGCAACTCTGCGATCAAGGCATCCAGAGGAACATCCTGTAACGGGCGCCCGAAGATCTCTTCTTCTGAAAAATCATCTGTCATCGCTCAACATCCTCGACACTGATCGTCAAGACTAAGATCTTGTTTGGTTTTACAGTGATCTCATTTCCTTCAATCTCTCGAAGTTTGCCGTTCACCAAAGTCTCACAGATCACGAAAATTGGGATTTCCTCTTCTGTAGTCTCGTCACTCATCTGGCTTACTCTGCGGATCAGGCACCTTTCGAGACCGGATCTCATCCGAGGTAATTGGCTTGGTTAGTTTTGCTCGACCAGCCGCAATTTCAGCCTCCCGAAGCCTAAGCAAACGCAAGGTTTGTTCATCCAGCTCAACGTCGTCGTCATCACCCATCAGACTTCTCCCGAGTACAATAACAGTGAGAACAGAGCACTTGAGACCTGTCGGCTGTCCGAACGATGTCACCAACGTGGCCACACTCTTCACACGTCACACCGCATCGAAATTCCATCCAGTCAGCGTACTCCTGAATGAGATCGTGGTATCGACTGAAACCGATGCAAATCTTGCCATCCTGGCCTTTCTCAATATCCGAGATCTGAATAGTTCCAGGCTCCAGTGCCCTGAAATCCTGACTGAAGGAAAGCTTGTGGAGTGCTTGCGAAATCATGACGAGCCAGCCCTTTCCGACAGCAGGAACAAGAGATGCGCAATCCGGAGAAACGAGGTCTGGATAGTTTTCCACAATGTCCAGCCTCAGGCTGTCGGGCCAGGATTCTTCGGCGCCCTCAAATCGCCGCCGCAGTGCATCATTGTAACACCAGCTGCAAAGCGTCGTCACAAACCCAAGGAAGTTCTGGCGTTGGGCAGAATTAGAACAACCTTCACAGGTTTGCTCAATCTGATCGACACGCCATTGAATCTCTTCACTCGCAGCCTGGTTGCAGTCCGGGCCCTCATAGACGCGCAAGCCTCCCCATTTCTGTTTGATCTGAACGATGGACGGGTGTTCATCACCAAACAGGTCGGGCTGCTCGTCGATCAACCTCTTCACTTTCTCAAGTGCAAGCGTAAGCTGCTCCGCCCACCCGGCACGATACTCACCAAGCTGCTTGAAGACGCTTCCGTGAATATCATTCCAGTCGACAACACTGCGCATCACTGACCTCCGGGCCCGCGCCTCCTTGAGATCGTGTGCAACCTCCGCCATAGTAGTCATCATACGGCCGACCACTTCGCGGTCATCACACTCGACATGCAGACCCTCGGTCGACCATGTGACGTCAGAGACGTGCGGAGCTGGGTAGTTTTGCGCCATCACCAAACGCATCTCTTCGGCGTACCAGGCGTCAAATGAGCGGAGATCATCTGGCGCTCCATGGTCCTCGATCACACCTCGGACCTTTTCCCGGAATTCCTTCCAGCTCTTTTCGACATCACCCATCAGTTACACTCTCCAGAACTTGGTCTTGTTGAGATGGAAGACCCCGCTCGAGATCTGGCAAAGGGCAATCGGCGGGACATGACCGGTGGCCAGCGAGCTCGTATTCATGAGCTTCCGGGCGTAGTCCTCATCATCGTAGTCTTCCATAATCTTATTGAAGATCACTTGTTGTTCGGCGGTCATCACCAGTCCTTCTTCACGCACGCGGGGCACCGATTACGGTCATCCGTTCGGTCAATCTGGCCGTAATATCCGCAGACACCGCAGGTCATTCGATCTCGAACACGCTTTTTTCGAACGCCAAATAGCCGGTGCCGTTTCGGATGGCGCTTGCTCGCGACATCATGCGCGCACCAACAACACAGTGTCGTGTACCAGCCGTTCAACAGCTGGGTCTCGGCAGCGTTTGAGCAGCGCTCACAGGTACGATTTGCTCGTGCAATCGTGGCGATGATCATCGACTGGATGTGTCGATCATCACACCTGTGGTAGATGCGGAGCTCTCCCAGCTTCCCCTTGATCTGGAGGACAAAGGGGTAGGTGGCACCCTTCAGATCGCAGTATTTCTTAACCTCTGTGAAGAGCTTTGTGGTCAAGCCGGACCAGCCTTCGGGTGTGCGGCCGAGGTTCTTCTCGACCGATTGCTTGATATCATTGAAGTCAATTGTGTTCTTCGCGTCGTCCGCCATGTCGGACTCCTCCTGAGAATGGTAGGAGGCGTCGGAATCGAACCGACTCGTGCACTCTAATCTGGAGCAATTACAAGGATATAAGCCTCGCCCGCATACCAATGCTGCCTCCCGCGGATTTCGCGTGGGTTATCGACTTCAGGCCGATATTCGATGGCAGTGGATGCGTGTGAACGTCATGTCCGCAAGCTGAACCAGTTCGCATAACCATGTCAAGACAGAGCGTGCTGCACCTAGAAATTCACCGCGTAGTTCTGGGAACCTTCTAGCTTAGCGTGTGCCAAAAAGAATGAAGCATCCTATTTTACGGTTCAGTACAGCGTCGAGTAGCTCTCAGACAGCGAAACGATTCGATACCCTGTGATGCAGACTCGAACCCAGAAACTCTGTCGATAGTTCGCTCTGAACCGACGCGCGTCTTTTGATCTGCGTCTGAAGCGCTCCATTCTGGAGAAATACAAAAGTCTTGATCTGACCAAACCCCAGCGGCAGCATTGGCCTGCATATTTCGAAAAATGGAGATACCGGTTGCAAGACTTTGTAAGTCTCATTCCATTTAGCGTCTCGAGTAATTTGTGATGACACGCTCCTCACCTGAACTGCTGGCAGTTTCGAGGCGTTGGTATGAAATACTCAGAACCAAGAAGAATACTGACGAATTACGGAACTATCTCTCGAAATCAGATGAACTAAGGTTCGTTGGGACAGGCGAAGGTGAGTTCTGGAGCGGGCAAGCAGTTCGCGATGGGGTTAGCAGATTTTTTGCGGAGATCCCGGCTCCCGTCGTTTTCGAAGAAGTTGAAGCTGAGGCCTTCGAAAACGGAGAAACGGGATGGTCGTCCTTCGTCCACAAGATTCAGTTTGTCGGCTTTGATGAAGCCGTCTTCTACCGCACCGTTCTGATTTTTGTCCTGGAGGGAGCAGCCTGGAAGATCATCAATCGCCACGCTTCGGTGCCAACTCCAAATATTGAACTCGTGGGTAAAGAGCAGCTGGCCATCCAAAAACTGGTTGATGCTGCGCGCGAAGATGGACCCGAGCTGATCCAAACCGAAGGTTTGGCTTCGGTACTTTTCACTGATGTGGAGGGTAGTACAACGTTGGCGGAGGCTTTGGGCGATCAGCGTTGGTCGGTGCTGATCGAAAACCACTTCCAAGTCTTGGCGGCGATCATTGAAAAGTATCATGGCCAGTTCGTGAAATCCCTTGGAGACGGAACGTTGTCCGTCTTTCCGTCCGCGAAAGAAGCACTAACGGCCGCTATCAAGATTCAGGGGGCCATTGCATCGGCATCCGCGGAGCCATCTTTCGGTGTTCGGATTGGGATTCACACTGGTGATGTCGTGCAATCTCGTGGAGATTTTTTCGGTACTGTGGTCAACAAAGCGTCACGCATAACGACCGTTGGTGCGGCAGGCGAGATACTCGTTTCAGATGCGACTCGTGCCATGGTCGGAGCGCGAACCGATTTCTCATTTTCTGAAATAGAACCCAGACTCCTGAAAGGTCTACGCGGTCACCACGTCTTGTATCGGTTGGAGTGGCAAGATTGAGTTTGCGGCTGCTCTAACACCGAAAACCCACACAGATATCCAGTAGAGCAAAGTCGTAAAACGTCTTTTGGTTCGCAGCACACCTCACATCGCCAGCAATTCCCGATGAATTGCGACCATCGCCCAGGTGTCGCGCGTACAATACGCAACAAGATCAGAATATACCTTCTCGCGCGCTGGATCACCCGGTTCGGCCAGTGTTACGTCCTTCCAAAGGCGAGACGCGCTCGCCCCCTCTTTGATGTCCAGATCATCGTATGAAAGTTCTGGCAAAAACGCTGGAAGAACGGCCTTGATAGAGGCGCTTCCCTTGAACGCGGGATCGTTGATCACTTCATCTGCAAACGGCTTCATAAGATCTACAACGCGGGCGTTTAGGCCTTCCAGGAACTCTGCATGCTCTGGATAAGTTTCCGCCATTTCCGTATTGCGCGATTTCTCGAACGGAGCATACCAAACCACTACAGAGCCAACGTTTCCTATGTCCTCACGAAGCCTTTTCAGCAAGGCTGGCATTGGGTTACTGGCGTCTCGGTGGAGATACTCCCTGTGCTCAATTTCTCCGCCAGGCTCATGCTGGATATGCAAGGAATACTGGAAAGCCACTTGCTGATAGGGACGCGTTCCGTCCCAGGGCGGCAGCAAACTCTGAGATGTCTCGTAGTCAAAATAATAAACCGGATAGACAATCTCGCTCAGAAACCTGCTCAACTCCTGATGATCGATAGTGCGTGCATCATTCGCCAGAGCTCTCAAGTAGCGCTGTGTTGACTTGCCCAACACAGATGGATCGCTGATCTCGTCAATCTTTGTGATCCCATTTGCGATGAGTTCCGAGGCTTTTTCCGCATTCATGAACGGAAGGCGGTGGATACTGTCATGCGCGAGAGGTGGGTCGAGTTTTTCGCGGATCTCCAGCCATTCAACATAGGATTTAAGGCGCGCACGTTCGGGGGACGGATCAGGCATCGTACCGCTGGCAACGACGCTCAATGCCTGATCTATACGCGTGCGTGTTTTTTCGAGCTGCTCAGTCACCGCATCCGTGATGTCAGTGATGCTGACAAGCTCTTGCGGATTGATTTCGCCGTTTCTGACGTAATCACGGTTCACATGTGCCACTTCGCAGCGCGCAATGGGGAACCCCGCTGCCTCAAGCACGACACGCTGGAATGCGAGATCAAAAGTGTGTTCGGGCTTTGCAGATGTCCCGCTCTTGATCTCTGTCAGAACGTACCCATCGCCACTGCGGCTCACGATGTCGGAGATGCAAGTTATGTGCCCATCTTCATAGCGACCCTGTGCCACGGCGTTCGCACCATCTTTCCAAACATTCAGAGTGCGCGAGGGCAGAGCTTGGTACTCTGAAAAATCTGAAAAACCGAGGCGAACGAGATCACCAAATAGCTCCTCAGCATAAGGCTCAAACGCGTGCCCCTCGAAAAAACGCGCTTGCAATGAAGGGTCAATCGGCGGCAACAGGTGCCTGGCGTGTTTCTTGATCCATAGCCAGGCAGGGTGCCTAAGAAACATCATGTAATCTGATTTGGATAGCATCGTTTAATTTGCATCCCAGAATTGATGAAACCAGTGGAAGACCATCATGGTCAGCTATTGAGAGCAACATTTCTTTGGTGCAGTCGGCGTCACCACTCTACCAAAGCCTCATGTAAATCGTACCGAGAGCTCGGTGTCCATCACGCCACCAAAACCAGCTGACCATTCTTCACCCGGAGACACTGGCCATGCGTCTGTCAAAGTACCGGTTGTAACCAGCTCGCCTCCCTGAAGCTGGTCGGCTTGTGAGAGTAGAGACACAAGATGAGCCAGGACTTCAATTGGGCCTCCAAGCGCGTTTTCACCTTTGCCGGACTCGATGGCCTCGGTGCCCTTGAACAATGCTAGTGGCACTTCGGCCAAGCCGTTCAAGACATCATGCGTAGCCGCGATTTTGTCGCCAAGAACAAGGCAGCCGTGCAATCCTTGTGCAGCGATTGAGTCTTCGACCGAGAATTTCCAGTTGGGATAAATCGATTGAACAATTTCAAATCCCGGAGCAACCCACTCCACGCAACCTGCCAGCTGCTCATTGTTCATTTCAGCCGTCGGGGCATTGCCAAGGCCTAGTACGATTTCTGGTTCGATTCTCGGTTCTGGATACCTTGCCAAGTTTACCGGCTGATCAGTCGAAAACAGCCCATCTGCGTGAACCTCTCCCCAAATGGGCTGATCCACTCCGTAAACAGGCCAAATCATGCGGTTCGTGAAGCCGACCTTCCGGCCAATTTTCTTTTTGCCCTGAAGTTCTCGGACGCGACTTGCAACCGAATAAGCGTCATCCAGCGTCAGCTGTACTGCCTCTGAAGACAGTATGGATATCTGCTGTGCAGAGGTCAGGGCCTCAGCGATTGTCTGAGCCTTAGCTTCAATATCTCTTGTCATATTCGCATTATACCTGCCGACGGCTGGATTGCGATGCAATCGAGGTTTTGAAGGGCCAAAATAGTGATCTCCGCCTAAGTCGTGGTTCAGGACCTATAAAGTGTCTCGAACTAAAACGGCAGTTTCTACCAACAGCGAATGTTCGACATAGTCGGGGCAAAAACTTAGTTGCGGACAAAGTAGCCGTCTGGTTTCACCAACCAGTGACTACCTTTCGGTGAAATTAGCCTAAGACCAAACGATAAGCACTTCTCCATAAGTTGGGGGATGGCCCACTCACAAACCACCCCCCAGCCTAACTGGACTGCAATTGTCCAGCACGGTTGACTAAAACCCTTCAATTGCGGTTTCGACTTGGCCACAAAACTTATCAATATCGCGCTCAAGCATATCGCTTTCTCGGGTCTCATCTCTGACCGCAGATAGTTCATCTACAACAGCCCGCAAATCTTCGTCTGGAGCTGCCTCCGCGATGCGTACCAAAGCTCGAATAAGGGCGGCCGTTACGAGGCCATTACCCCGGGCAGCGCGTCGCAGAGCTGGCATCGAGTCGTGAAACAGTGCCTCAGCCGTGATGGAAGGGTAAACCACCCGCACGTTTCCGTCATCATCCCGATACACACCCGTGCAGAGCTTTGACGACCACGCACGGGCCAGAGACGCCGACAGTCGGTCGATGCAGACTATTGCGGTAAACGTGTCGTTGACACCTGGTGACAACGCCCGAAGTGCGATTTCCACGAGGAGATGGACAGAAAAGCGGATATCTCCGGTAGGATCTCGCGCGGGGATCAACGGAGCTGACGCTTTCGCCAGATCATTCAGGTTTTCGTCACTGTCACCATAAACACTGGCCAAAGTGTCCGTTGGAACCATGAAGTCACCTGGCTGCACATCAAAAACGACGACCGCTCCTACCTTCTTGGCCGCTCTCACCAGACCTTCGGTATTGATCGAGTTCACATATCCAGTGCCAGAAGCCAAGACTTGGCGCATGTCATCCACCTCAGGGACTGCCTCTGAAGATGGGATATCTGCACTGTTTTCGATTGCGGTGCTCACTTGGCGATCCAAGGCTTCCGAAATCCGCGCCGCCTCCTGATCAATGGTTACGCGCGTTGATACTGTATGAACGAAGAGCAACAGCAAAAGAACTGAGATGATCGAATAGACTATTCCAATCGCAACGGCCAAATTGACGGATGTGTCATCGCGTATCAGCCACAAGATCAACAAGCTGTATAAAAACGTCGCTCCAAGTGAGCCAACTGCAATCTGATTTACCCTGTCTTCGCCAAAGCGCTGCAAGAGCCTGGGCCCAATTGATCCGGCTGCTAAGGTGTAGACCAGCAAAACAATGGAATAGACCATGACCAACGCGGACATGGATGCTGCCGAGATTGCGCTTAGTACATCGCTCGCAGTACGATTAGAAACGCTCAGCCAATCGGAAGCGGACCAACCCCAACCCACGAGCGCCTGCTCCGTCTTGAAGACAATCCCAGCCACCAAAAGCCCTGAAAGACTTATGGCGGCAGGGATGGTTAGGAACCCGCGAAAGTACCTCACTAATTCTCTAGGTGTTTGCATTCCGGTCCCCATTCACGACACAAGCTTTTTTGACGAACCCAGCTTGAAGCTTTACGCGAACCGGTCGGCCGCTTCTTTCAAAGCACTCTGCATATCGCCCCAAGCTGCCTCGTAGCCCTCTTTGACATCTTCCCAGGCCTCGTCGCTGGCCGACTTCAACTCTTCCAGCTGCGTTTTTGCATCGGACCTTACCTTGTAGAGCTTGCTAAGCTGTTCCTCGAGCTCGAGCTTGGCATCTGCTTCAGCCACCTTCAGCTTGGCTTCGAGAACATCAATCTGAGCATTCCAACTATCCAATTGCAGCTGTGCTTTTTTCTCGTACCCAACACGTGTCATCATTATTCCTTTCTTCTCAAACGGAGGTTCAGATCGAGGGTAGCCATCCATTAGACCGCAACAATTGCCTTGAGCATCCAGACCGCTTCCTCATGCTTCGCCATCCTGGCGTTCATCAGATCCTCCGTAGCCCCATCGCCATAACGGGCTGCGGTCGCAGCAGTCTCACGCAGATTCCGGGCAATCGCTTCGTTGTCTGCGACCAATTGTTTGATCATGCCCTCTGCATCTTTGACCGTTTCTTCTTCGGTCAGTTTGGCTTGGCTAACCATGTCAGTGAACGAAATCGGTGCCACCTGACCCAACGCGCGCACACGCTCGGCCAATTCATCCGCAGCTTCGAACAGGTCGCGATACTGACGCTCTGTTAGTTCATGGATCGGCAGGAATAACGGACCCACGACGTTCCAATGTGTGCCTTGCGTTTTCACCATCAGGACCATGGTGTCAGCCAATACTTCGGTCACTGCGTTGGCGATCCAGGCGTTCTTATCGATGCCTGTGTCGTTGGTTTCTTCCTGAACTTCAGACTTCAAAACTTGCTGTATCATTTTCACTCCGTTTCGTTGCTTGTGGAGTAAAACTTAAGAGCGACAAAATATTTTTCAAATAAAATCATATACTTAATATAGGTATCCGACACATCATGGGGCGTTTCATGATCCTGGGTATCCGGCACAACATGCCAACATTGCTGTAGACACGCAGGCCCATTGGCATACATGCTTGGAGTAACTGACGTAAGCTACTGAGGTCATGCCAGTGTCTGATCAAAATCGACCGCCAAAGCGCACGGAAAAACTGCAACTGATGCTCGACCTCGAAGAGCTTAAAGCCATCGATGATTGGCGGTTCGAAAACAGACTGCCATCTAGAGCGGCCGCTATTCGAGAACTCATCCGCCGCGGTCTGATTTCCAATGAGTTCGAAGAGCCACCTACTGACGCGCCTTCCGGCGAGTTTCGTGTAGTGGACGAGTGACAAGAACATCCATAAAGCAATCGATTGAAGCACCGAGACGCTTCGCAGTGCCGCGCTCAGCTGGCTGTTAAGCAGAATTCAGTGAATGTCTGCATTGTGGAAACTTCTACAATTCGTGAAAAAGCTTGGTGAATTTGCGGTTTGAACAATTGCGTTGAGGTCAGAGAGTAACTCCAGCGACAAGTCTGACTTGTTTTCAATAAATTACTCGCGCAACATTCGTGAATGTCCGGAACCAATTGGGAGGTTGGCATGGCGGAGCTACGCGAAATTGGTAAGACAGGGATTAGGGTTCCCAGCATCGGGTTTGGATCAACGGGGTTGGGAAGTATCCCGGAAATCTACGGGTATGAGGTTGATGAAGACCGCGCGATTGATACAATTCGGGCAATTCTTTCGCAGCCAAATGCGTTCCTGGACACATCCCGTTGCTATGCCATGGGTCGAAGTGAAGAGCGCATAGGAAAAGTCATTCATGAGCTTGGTGGGTGGCCGGACGGGCGGGTGCTTTCCACCAAAATCGACCGGGATATGGAAACCGGTGCTTTTGATGCTTCTCAGGCACGTAGATCATTCGAGGAAAGCCTTGCGGCCCTTAGCGTCGACAGCGTTGATATACTCCACGTCCATGATATCGAATACGCAAATGACCTATCAGAGGTCAAAGGGCGAGGTGGCGCGATTGAAGAGTTGTTCCGTATCAAGGAGGAAGGCCTGGCCAAGGCGGTCGGAATCGCGGCGGGACGTATCGACTTGATGATGCCAATTTTGGAGAGTTGGGATTTTGACGTGGTCCTGACACACAACAGGCATACGCTGGTAAACGATAACGCGGCACCTCTGATGGAACTCGCGAAATCACGTGGCGTTTCGATATTGAACGCAGCACCTTATTCCGGAGGTGCACTTGCCCGAGGAAGCGCGATCCATCGCTTTTATGTCTATCGACCGGCAGATGATGAAAGGCTTGCGCCAATACGTGCTGTTGAAGAGGTGTGCGGGCACTACGATGTCCCAGTCGGGGCGGTCGCGTTGCAATACTCGTTGAAAAACGACGACATCACTTCGACGATTTGCGGAGTGACATGGCCTCAGCATGTTCAACAGGCAATGGAATGGGCAGAGTGGTCCATCCCTGAAGGCGTTTGGGAGGATCTCGCTGAGCTCGAAAAAACTTCGAGCGACCCAGAAGCTTAGAGGCGATTTTCGGATAGGATACTGTTCTGCCAATTGACCGCTTTTGGCTCGGTGCAGACGTTCGCAGAGTTTTCACTAATGACCGCACTGCGGACAAAGCTGCCATCCAAGAAAAGCGACCTTTGAATTTGGCTTTAACCGAAGCTCGACTTAGCGTTCTATTCGACCAGTCCAAGTTGTCGCGCAATGGTGGCGCTGTCATAGTAGTCACGTCCCTCAACCACCTTCCCGTCCTTAACACGCATCACCGAGCAGTAACGGACTTCGGCCCGCCTTCCAGTTGGTGGGAAATCTCCGAGGCTTGAGCGCAGTGTACCGGTGTGCGTGCCCGTGTTTCGGAACTCGACAGTAGCCCATTCGCCGCATTGGCTGACCACAACATTCTCAACCTTGCACAGCCCATCTGGGAAAGCCTCGCGCCAACGGTTGTAGTCTGCTTTGTATGCTTCCTTTCCGGGAAGTTTCTCGCCACGCGCGACGTCCTCAAAGTCGCAATCCTCAGCAATTACAGCTGCGCCTCGGTCGGGGTCACGCATATCCCATGACTCGTGAAACTGCCGAACTATTTTCTCAGTGGGGTGCATTGCGTTGATACCTCTCATTTAAGTGTGGGCAGTGTGCACACGCACTTACACCGACCATTCGAAGACTACTCATGGGAAGAGAATGGCAAAAGAAGCTTCTATGTTTTAATGGGTCCACTTCCGCATCTCGGGATGGGACGACCGCGATCAGCATATGCCAAAAACATGACTATTTCTTCGGGGCGCGGCCCATCCGGTACACAAAGCGTCATTGTATCGAAATGATCAAAGGACCAGGGGTTGTCTTTGTGGCCAAGCGGCAAATCGATTGAAGTTCCAGCCGCTCCAATCTTTACGTTGGATGGAATGACTGCGTCGCCTCCATTGGCTGCGGCTCGCATCGGACCGCCGAGTCTGGGATGTATGACTGCGCCACCGTGCTCCATATCTCCGGAGACCCCAACAATCGCGGCCTTCCCATAGGATACGGGCGCTCCTTTAAGCTGCGAAACGGCTTGTTCAGCGAGTTGTTGCCCAAGTTTAGCCCCGATCTCAAAAAGCGCTGTAAGGTCAGCTGCGAAACGGCCTGCAATCGGGTTTCGAAAAACTGCAGCAGCCGCAACGCGGCAAACCTGTTCGCATGGCTCGCCAAAGGCATCACACGTTATGTGCTCACGCACTATTACAATCTTGCGCGTTTCGACCATGAATCCCCCCATTTGCCTTGTTGACACAATAGTGCTGAAAATTCAGCTAAGCGTCGACTTCAAATTTTCCCATTTTCATGTAGAAGATGGTTCACGAAGTCCGCTTTGGGCTCTCAGCGGACTTTGCGGCCGTCGCGAAAGGCCCAGCAGTTCTGGTTCGTCGTCGTCATGTCAATCTAATGCAAATCGAAATATGCCTGCCGCTGCAAGCTCGTCATCCAGCTCACTTGACGTCAGAAAAGAGAGTGCCTGTGATGCACCTGGGTGGGCTTTGATGCCGAGGAAAACCGATATGTCGATATGCGTTCCAAGTTCTTCGGGAAACACGGCTGCCAGAACGATATCCGGGGTGGAAAGGATCGTCGTGAGGGGGGCGACCGCGAGTTCTGCTTCACCGGCTGCGACAGATGCAACGGGTTCACCGCCACCCATGGCCTTGCTTTTGGGAAAGACAGCATCTGTTAGACCGATCCTTTCCAACGCCTTAAGATAAATGCGGCCGCTTGTGCCGACCCCAGTGAAAGCAATGCTTTCAGCCTCACGAAAAAGGGCTTTGAGATCCTCGACATTTTCCTTCACTCGATCCTGTCGCCCTGGCCTTTGAGCAACCGCAAGCGGGACGCGGCCAAAGGCACGATGACTTCCAACTTCCGCATAACCCGCTGCAATCAATGCCTTTGCGTAGCCTGGATTGGTCATGCCCAGATCATATTCCTCTCCAGCTGAAACGCGTTCGGAAATTGTCGGGTTAAGATCGATCATTTGCTTGATCGACACACCTGCGGCAACTTCGATGCGTTGAACGACGCCGTTGACGAACGCTCGTATGGCGGTCGGCACGAAGAAGCGAATTTCATTCGACATCACGTTTGGAGACCCCTCGGGCCTTGCGGCGCTTGATCTGCATGATTCTCATGAGCTCAGAAGTGGGCAACTGTTGCAAATACAATTACCGCTTCGGGCTCACACCAGTCATTCGACGAGCTCAGACAAACGACCGCAGTGCGGACTTTCCGGTCACTGACGCGGTAGAACGCAACGACGGCAACCAGCCGTTTCCGGACTTCATTGTACGTCAAGTCATCACGAATGGGAGGGCCTTTGAGCTCAAAGAACGTCTAGAAGTCCAGCGTACCCATTGCTCAGAACTATGGCTGATAGCGATGCTGTTATCATCGCGGGAACTCCTTGTTTCCACGTGTCGAACACGAGATGGCAGAAGATCGCGCCGACAGACGTGCCCAGCAGGGCGAGCGCACCAAGCGGGCCGACCCAGGACGATTGAAACCAGATGGCTATGGCCCCGAACAGCTCAGCACAGCCGACCAGAAACATGATCTGCCGGTTGAGCCCGTAGCTTTCGAACATTTCCAATTGGATTTGGAAAATCTTCTGTTGCCAGCCGAAAATCTTGATCGATGACGCGAACAGAAAGAACGCCGATAGCAGACCGATGACGATGTTCAGGACCATAGCTAAGCGTCCCTGTTTGATCGTCTGAAGGCTGCCGGGGACATGCCGGTCCATTTCCGAAACGCCCGTGAGAAAGCAGTGGGGTCGACGTACCCAAGCCTCAGCGCTGTATCGCCAACGGACGAGTTGTCCTCCGCAAGTAGGCTTTCAGCTTCTTCCTGCTTGATACGGGCGATCACCCGGGAGGCCGTCAGGCCATAGGGCTTAAGCCGGTTGTTGAGCGTTTCGCGATGAAAGCCGCAGAGGTCGGCCAACTCGTCGACACCAAATCCCGGTTCAGCCAGATGAACCTTTATCAGGCCTTCCAGTCCCGCGAGAAAGTCCAGCGGGGCTGCCAGGTCATTGTCTTTAATCCTGAAGTCTGGTGGGTTTTCCAAAGCTTCCTGTGTCAGCCGAAAGCTTAGCCAGCTTGAGGGAAACCTGATCGAAAACCCCTGTGGTCCGCACTCGATTGCCCGGACGCCATGAAACTGCTTGGGAAGGGCGTCCGGTTCGCAGACCCGCAGAACGATCTGGTGGGGGTCCCATCTGAAGTCCAGAACCCGGTGCAACAGGGATATCCAGATGCTGGCCAGAAACGCATCGGCCTGACCCGGTGAAGCCGAGACAGAAAAGTTCCGTTTGGCACTGAAATACGCATGCTCTTCTTCAACGAAGAGTGACTGCGTGACCGCATTGGATTCCTTAGAAACGGCTTGCGTGAACCTTGTGAAGAAATCCCCGAGTGTAAGCGCCTCCGCCAGCATGTCGCCAAGCGGAAGAAACCGAACAAGATCGACGGACTGGCCGACCTGGGCGCAAAACTCCGGAGATGTGGCGTCGGCCACCGCCTGAAAAATCCGGTAGACCGTGTCGTGTGGCACGAAATTCTGACGGTCCATCACCTGCGCTTCGTACAGCCCCAGTGGATCGAGCACAAACGCCGGTTCGATGCTCACCTTGCGAAGGGCGGCGACAACCGGACCCGCAACCGACGCTCTGACAAGCGGTAATGCTTTGTCCGATTTCTTGGTACGTCCGCCCGTCATCGCGCCTCCTGTTCCTCAAAACTAGTACGGAGGCGCCAGAGAGTCCTACCGAAAACTTTTCAAACCTTGCAGTTTGCCAAAACTAATTTCCAGCGCCTGACAAGGTGTCAGGCAATAATCCGAGCGTTCCCTAAAATCACGCTGAAAAAGCGACATCTGTGATTCGTCAAAAGGAACGCCTTCATGGTCCCAAAACTGGCTCACGTTCTGACGGCTGCAATCCTTGCCGCTGGTCTTCTGTCACCCACGCACGCCGTCGCACAGGAGGAGAGTTTTCCGATCCTCTTCACCAACGTGCATGTCTTTGATGGCGTGAACGAGGCGCGGATCGAGAACGCCAATGTGCTGGTGATCGACAACCTGATCGCCGAGGTCTCGACCGAACCTTTGGCCGTGGCCAATGCCCAGATCATCGACGGCGGCGGACGCACGCTGATGCCCGGGATGCACGACCAGCATGTGCATCTGTTGGTATTCAACCCGCTCAGCGACGGGTTGCGCCAAAACATCACGCCCTTCCATCTTGGCGGAGTTGCCGCGATCCGGTCCGAGCGCATCCTGATGAATGGGTTCACCACTGTTCGAGACCTCGGTGGCCCGGCCAAGTCCATCGCCCGGATCATCGACAGCGGCATGGCGCCCGGCCCGCGGATCTATTCCTCGGAAGCCTTCATCACCCAAACTTCGGGCCACGCCGATTTCCGCAAGCTGAACGACCGTCATCCAACCCTGTCGGGTCAGGGGCCATCGCATTGGGTCGACACAGACATGAGCTTCATCGCGGACGGCCCGGAGCAGATCCGCATGGCCGTGCGCGAGAACCTGCGCCGGGGGGCAACGCAGATCAAGATCATGGTCAGCGGCGGGGTCACCTCCGAATTCGACCCGCTGCACTCGCTTCAGTACCAGGCCGACGAAATCCAGATGGCGGTCAAGACCGCCGAGCAATGGGGAACGTACGTTACCTGTCATGTGTTCACAGAACAGGCGATCCGCAATTGCATCGACAATGGCGCCAAGACCGTTGAGCACATCCCGTTCCTGACTAGGGAAGCCGCCGAGATCATGGTCGATAAGCAGATCATGTTCGCGACAGCGGTGGCACCGGTCTACTCAGTGACGACCGAACAGGCGGAAGCCTTTTACACGCCGGCATCCTTCAAGAAGTGGAAGAGCGTACGCGACGCCGCCGCGAATATGATCGAGGTGATCCAGACCACTCCGGGCATGATCGATCTCTACACACTGGGCACGGATCTCATCAACAACTGGGACCAGACGCTCGAGCAGGACAAGAAGATGAGCGACGAGTTCAAGTACCTGCACGAGGCCAACTTCAAGCCGTTCGACATCCTTCGCATGGCTACATCGAACGGCGCGCGGATGAACCGTCTGACCGGCCTGAACAATCCGTATCAGGATGGCCCGCTCGGCGTGGTCGAGGAAGGTGCCTATGCAGATCTCCTGCTGGTCGATGGCAACCCGCTGGAGGACATCCTGCTGCTGGCCGAGCCAGACACCAACCTGAAGGTCATCATGAAAGACGGCGTGATCTACAAGAACACTCTCGACTGAGTGTCGCGCGGGATGTTCCTACCTCGGCATCCCGCGCATCCCTGACTCTCGATGGAACGGAAGCAAATGAAATACCTTGGCAAATCCACAATGATGGCCGGCGCAGTCGCTCTCGCAACGAGCGCGGCTTTTGCACAGGAGGCCGCAGTTGATATCCCCCCAGTTACACTCTTCAAAAACGTCATGGTGTTTGATGGTGTGAATGACGGGCTGAAGGACGTCGACGTGCTCGTCGTCAAGAACAAAATTCACAAGATTGACGCTGACATCCCTGAAGGCGGGAAGTGGGAAGTCGATGTGCGCACTGGGGGATCCAAGCGGTTGCCCGATCCAGTCGGTGGAATCGATGGCTACTCCTTCACCGTCCAGACAGAACGCGGCATCGAGACCAAAGAAGTGAACGTTACCGTCATTGACGGTGATGGTCGTACACTCATGCCCGGTCTGATCGACAGCCATGTGCATGTGAACATGTACAAGAACGGCACCATCCCCGGACTTCAGGACACCACATGGGAAGAGATCGGCGCACGCGCCGCTGCGTTCGCGCAGGAAATGTTGGCGATGGGCTTCACGACCGTCCGCGATATGTGCGGCGCTCATGGTGGACTGCGGGCGGTAATCGATGAAGGATCACTACCTGGCCCACGAATTTATTCCTCCGGCGCATGCCTTAGCCAGACAGGCGGACATGGCGACTGGGGTATCGCGGGTCAACGCAAGAACGAAAGCAATCTTGAACGTCTGGAGATCACCAGACTGGTGGACGGGCCGGCGGAGGTGCTTCAGGGCGCGCGCAGGAATTTCGCTCTAGGGGCGAACTATCTCAAGATCATGGTCAGCGGTGGCGTGACATCGATTAAGGACCCGATCTATCAGTCTGCTTTCACAAACGACGAGATTTCCGCTGCGGTCGAGGTTGCTGGGGATATGGACTCATATGTCGCCATGCATGTCTTCATGGACAGCGATCTGTCGCGTGCGCTCGATCTTGGCGTCAAAGTGGTGGATCACGGCCTGACCATTACCGAACCGACGATGCAGAAACTGGTCGAGAAAGAGGCGTTCTTTTCGCCCAACCTGACGGCACTGGCTCCCGAGGCGCTGGAACATCCGATGCACCAGGACCCGACCTTTCCGCCAACGGCGAAGTTCCTTTGGTTGCGGGAAAACAGCAAGCAGTTGATGGATCTTGTAAGAAAATACAAGCCGAAGATGGTGTTTGATTCCGATTATGTTTTGTTAACCGGCGTTCCCTACCGGCAGTCGATGGACTTCACGAAGGCCTTTGTCGCGCGGGAGTTCGGCAACCTCTGGGCATTGCAGATGATGACTTCGAACGGCGGCGAACTGGCGGCGCTGACCGGGCGGGGCAATCCGTATCCCGAAGGCAAGCTCGGCGTGATTGAGGAAGGCGCTTATGCCGATATTCTCATCGTCGACGGGAACCCACTCGAAGACATCTCGGCCATCGGCGCTGTCGATTCCTGGTTCGATGCCGAACCGCGCGGACAGGATGTCCCGAGCATTCGCGTCATCATGAAAGACGGCGCGATCTACAAGAACACGCTCGACTGAGGAGAGCGCGGGGCGGTCTCCCTCGCCCGACCCGCGTTTTCTTTCGAAGAACACAACCTTGAAAGGACCACAGATGAAACATCTGACCCTTGCTTCACTTTTGGCGCTCTGCGGCTCTGCGGCGTTCGCCCAGGACTGCGACGTTGCCATCCTGAATGGGCGGGTCATGGACCCGGAAACCAATTTCGATGCGGTGCGCAATGTCTGCGTGACAGGCGACAGGATCACGGCGATCACCGAGGATGTAATCTCCGGCAAAAGAGAGATCGACGTGTCCGACCACGTCGTCGCGCCGGGTTTCATCAACACACACTCGCATTCATTCGGTGGGTTCGACCAGAAGATGATGGCCCATGATGGGACCACCACGATTCTCGACACCGAAAGCGGCGTGGCTGACGCCGACCTGTTCTACGACAAGTATGAGGGGAACTCCTTTCTGAACTACGGCTCCGGCATGGGGCACGAGGAAATCCGCCGTGTGATCATGGACATGGTTCCTGTCGAACTGGCATCCGACCCGACCTACATCCTCAAATCCCGCGGCGCAGCCGAGGAAGAGGACGGGCATGCCAGCTGGGCGCTGGATGTCCCTTCAAAGAACCAGCTGGCTCAGGTCATGGCCATGTATGACAAGGGCCTTCGCGCCGGAGCGATCACCGTGAACACCACGGTCGGCTATATGGGCTATAACACCTACCCGAAGGAGATTTTCGCGCTTCAGAAGCTGGCGAAGAAGTACAATCGTTACTTTGGGGCTCATACGCGGTTTGGCCCAACCGAAAGCCTGCCGCTTTATTACTCGCTGGGCGCAAACGAAGTGATTGCCAATGCGGTTGCTTTGGACGGGGCGCTGATCCTGTCTCATATCCAGAACCAGGGCTGGGAAGAGATCTATGAGCTGGCGCGCCGCCTTCAGCAGCAGGGAATGAACATCTTTGCCGAGTACTATCCGGCCATCACCGGAAACCCGAATATCGCGACCCCGCAACTGCTGCCGGACAAAATCGAGGCTAACAATATTGTGCCGACACGCGACATCTTCGATACCAGCACCGGTGAGCTTTACGAGACGGATGAAGAATTCTTTCGCCAGCAGAAAGAGGATCCAAGCAAGCCGATCTTCATCACGGTCCGTCCCGAAGCGGACCTCAAGCGTTGGATCCACATGAAGGATATTGCCATCGCCAACGACATTGTCGGGTTTACCGTTGACGGGGAGCCGTTGCCAATCGAAGCAGACTTCAAAGAATATGGCGGTCACCCGCGCAACGCGGGCACCTATGGCATCGTGTTCCGCGAAGCGCGCGAGCAGGGCATTCCGCTGATGGAGTTGGTCAACAACGCTTCCTACATCCCGGCCAAATACTTCTCCAAAGTGGGCCTTGGGGCGATGCAGGAACGCGGCCGTATGCAGGAGGGCATGATCGCGGACATCACGATCTTCAACCCCGATACGATCACCGAGACGTCTTCGATGAAGAAGGGCATGAACGGATCCTTCACAAAGGGCATCCCCTACGTGCTGGTCAGCGGGCAGATCATCATTGATGACGGCGTCGCCAATACCGACCTGAGGCCCGGACAGCCGATCCGCTACCCTGTCATCGCAGGAGACGACGTCAAATTGGACCTTGGAGACAAGGAATTCTCCTGGCATGCCGACATCGAGACCCCCGAGGACGAGCATTCCGAATTCCCAAATCGCCCTGCCGCATTGGAGGAGACCATCCCCGGAGCCCCCGAGCAGTAACACCATGGAACGGTCAGGGGCGGCGAAGCTGCCTCTTTCAAAAGATATGCAAGAAATTCAGGTAGCAAAATGAACAAGTTCCTACTCTCTGTGGCCTTCTGCCATTCCGCAGCAGCGGTGGCGGCCGAAGACACGAAAGACATGCGCACCTTTTTGTTCATCGGCACGTCCAACAGTGCGGCCTGGGAGATGCAGATCGCCAATCCGGGGGACCGCGCTGCCACGGTCAAAGGCGGGATCGAGGCGCTCGGGGGCGAACTTCTGAGCTACTACTGGGGGCTTGGAAACGGGAAGAACTACATCACGGTTTCCCTGCCGGACGATCCCACCTTTATCCAGGCCTTCTATGTCAGCCGTCTCGGCGACGGGCTGCTGGACGACTATCAGATGATCGAGTTGATGAACAGCGCCGACATGGCCGAGGCCCTCGCCCGTGTGCCGGAGATCAAAGCGCAGGATGATATGAAGTGACCTGTCAGTGAGAATGTCATTTCCTCAGGGTCCGAGCAATAACCTGTCACCGGTTTTAATGATCGTGGTGGCAGCGGTCTTCACAATCTCAGGCAACATCGCGGTGGCCGAAGAACCAGTCGCACAGTCCGGTCTTGAAGCTGCCGCTCAGACCTCGCTGGGCGGACCGGGCTCGGCCAGTGCCCAACAGGAGCAGGACAGGCTGCGCAGGCTGGAGGACTCGCGCTGGCCCGGGCTGGATCGCAGTCTTGATCCAACCGAAACAGCATTGGGGCGTTTTCGGGAGAACACCGGACTGGCGCTTAGCTTTGACTACCAGGCCCTCTACCAACGCAGCTCGCACAGCCTGACCGGGCAGGATGCGGCCGCGTCGGGTCAGCTCAGGATGATTGGGACGTGGGAACTGGCAGACCGGGGCGGTGAAAACCCCGGTAGTCTGGTCTTTATCCTTGAGAACCGACACCGGCTGGGTCAGCCGATTGCACCCTCCGCCATGGCTGCGCAAATTGGATATCAAGGAGCCACTGCCGTCACATTCAGCGACACGGACACGACCTTGTCGGTTGCCTACTGGCAGCAAGCCGTCGCAGGCGGACGTGGAGGGGTTGCCGTGGGACGGATCGACCCGGGCGATTACTCCGACATTCTCGGCTACGTTAACCCGAGAACGACGTTCTCGAATTACTCGATCTTGTTCAGCCCGGTTCTGCCAATCCCTGACCCGGGTTTTGGCATCGCGGCAGGGGGTTATCTGACCGACCAGTTCTATGCGCTGGGTTTGGTCAGTGATGCCAATGGGTCTCTCACCGATGTAGAATGGTTCCCCGGAGGGTCTGAGTTCTACAAGTATGCCGAGATCGGCTGGACACCGCAGCGGTCGAAGCGGTTCCTAACCAACGTGCATCTTGGGATGTTTCACACGGATGAGCGCCAAAAGGCCGGCGTACCCGAGACATATGGCGGGACGGTTTCCGCTAACCATACTTTCGAAAATCAGCTGATGATCTTTGGGCGACTGGGATGGTCCAATGGCGGCGGCGCGCTGGCAGAGCGTGCGGTCAATGCAGGTCTGATGTGGCGACCGGGCACCTATGACGACCTCTTCGGCTTAGCCGCCACAGTTGCCGACCTCACGACTCCGGGCTTGCCCAACCAAACGACCATTGAAGCGTTTTATCGTCTGGATCTGGCCGACAATCTGGCTCTGACAGCAGACGTGCAATATCTCAACAACCCTGGATCGAATCCGAACGACCCGCTGGTCTTTGGATTGCGGCTAAGGGTCAATCTTTAGCGAAGGACTTCTGTTTTTTCTGTTCGGGGTGCATTTTCGTTCCGAACGAAGGGGGTGGCAGGTGAGTGGGCCACCCCCGTTTTCCCAATGCTAGCCGTCACTTCATCCGCCCGAATATGGCTGCACTAGACAAAACAGGGCGTTTACTCAGAGCCGGGGGAATGTCGGCTTTCCGCCCTTCGTGACAGATGATGTTTGATAGAAACGTGTCTGCATTGGGCTCAGTGCGGTCGCTCAGAAAAATTCAGTGAACGACCGGTGTGCGGGACAAAGCAGTCTTTCGTAGAATCTCTGAAGACGAAGATGCAAATGCGTGATAGCTCCAGATTATGGCCACGACATCTGCGCGAAATCGACCATCCATCCCTTATGCATTTGCCGTTTTTGGTGTTCTTTTTGCTTCAATCTGTTTCGGCCTGGTTCCCTACTTCAGCCGCAGCCTAACCGAACAGGGCGTTGCACCCTATGCGGTCGCATTCTACCGCTACATTGTTGCGGCCCTTCTTCTGCTTCCTGTTCTCATTGTGCATCGAAAAGAATGGCGAGAGATCATTTGGGGTCTCTCCGCCGGAGCCGTAATGGGGCTTGGTTGGATCGGATATGTAACGGCGCTGGAGACGCTGCCCGCATCGACAGTAGGTGTGCTCTACATGACCTATCCGGTGTTCACCTTAGTTATTGCTTGGGCTGTGTTTGGCGATGCACCCACGCGACGCGCCATGTTGGCCGCTGGTCTGATTGTGGTGGCAGCCGTTATTGCTGGCTCGCCTGCGTCAGTGGCTGCGGAACACCTACCAACGCTGCTGCTATCCCTTGCTGCCCCATTTGGGTTTGGCTTCGGAATCTGCGTCCTGGTACACAGGTTGTCGCGGATTGCGCCGTTGGCACGTATCGCGTCAGTTTCTCTGGGGTCTGTTCTTGGCCTCGCCCCGCTCATCCTAGGTGCTGAGGTTGGAGAGCTTCTCCCAAGCGAACAATCCGACTGGCTTTTCATTGTTGGTATTGGTCTGGTGACCGCTTTCGTGCCTCAGCTCATCTACACGATTTGCTCGCCTGTTATTGGAGCTTCCCAAACTGCGGTCGTCGGAAGTATCGAATTACCCACGATGTTTGCCGTGGGATATCTTGCTTTTGGCGAAGCCATCTCTTTTCCTCAAGCTTTTGCATGTGCCTTAGTGCTGGGCGCAATTGCGATCACAAGAAGTAAAAAGACGCGCACCGTATCGACCGTGCTTACAAAATCACCGAGGCGGTAGCATAGGGCTCGGCGCTGCCGTTCTCTGAGGTAAGCATCACTGGCTGCTTGCTGCCCGAAGCGGGTAGCGAACGTTATGTGTTAAAGGACCGACGTTGACCGGCGGAAGATGTCGGTCCATTTTTGTTGTAGTGAACTCTCGTTTAGCAAAGGACCTCCGGATTATGAGGTACTTTATGATCGTTGCAGGCATGGGCATTTCTTCGGTTGCAACGATATCTGCGGC
>NZ_WQGD01000021.1:0-40131 GCF_013034475.1 Ruegeria sp. HKCCA6837 | reverse complement strand
CCCTTGTTCCCCCCTCTCGACCAAAGTAGTGGCCCAATTTTACGGGGCAAAGACACTACCGCGAAGGTAAAAAAAGCGCTAAAGTAAAGAGCCTTTCGAGTTTTGGTCAGGTTTTCGTGTTCAATAGCGGAAGTTAGGGGCACGTTGCTAAATTCTTTCCAAAATAGCTTCTTAAATAGAAAATTATACGTCCAACTCCTCCACAAACCGCGCGTTCTCCTGAATGTACTGGAACCGCAGTTCGGGTTTTTTGCCCATCAGGCGCTCGACCAGGTCGCCGGTCTCGCCGGGTTCGTCCTCGTCGATGGTGACCCGGATCAATTTCCGGGATTTGGGGTCCATCGTCGTCTCTTTCAGATCCTTGGCGTCCATCTCGCCCAGACCTTTGAAGCGCGAGACGTCGATCTTGCCCTTGCCGCCCAGACCTTTTTCAAGCCACTCGTCACGCTCGGCCTCGTCCAGGCAATAGACGCGTTTGGCGCCTTGGGTCAGGCGGTACAGGGGCGGGCAGGCGAGGTACAGGTGGCCCGCGTCGATCATCGGGCGCATCTGGGTGAAGAAGAACGTCATCAGCAAGGACGCGATATGCGCCCCGTCCACATCCGCGTCTGTCATGATGATGACCTTGTCATAGCGCAGGTCATCAACGTTGAACTTGGTACCGAGGCCAACACCCAGCGCTTGGGTCAGATCGTTGATCTCGGCGTTGGTGCCCAGTTTCGAACTGGCCGCGCCCAGCACGTTCAGGATCTTGCCGCGCAGGGGCAGCAGGGCCTGCGTTTTGCGGTCCCGACCCATTTTTGCCGAACCGCCCGCAGAATCGCCCTCGACGATGAATAATTCCGTGCCGTCCCGTGTTGAACTACTACAGTCCACCAGCTTGCCGGGAAGACGAAGTTTCTTAGTGGCGGACTTGCGTTGTGTTTCCTTCTCGGCCCGTCGGCGCAGGCGTTCCTCAGCCCTTAGGATGAGGAAATCCAGGATCGCGCCGGCGGATTTCGTGTCGGCGGCCAACCAGTTGTCGAAATGGTCGCGGACCGAGTTTTCGACCAGCCGCTGGGCCTCGACCGTGGCCAGACGGTCTTTGGTCTGGCCGGCGAATTCCGGTTCGCGGATAAAGCAAGATACCAGCGCGCAGCCGCCGGTGATCAAGTCATCGCGAGTGATCTGACCGGCCTTCTTGTTGTTGATCAGTTCTCCGTAAGCCTTGATCCCCTTGAGGATCGCGGCCCAGAACCCCGCCACATGGGTGCCGCCTTCGGGTGTGGGGACGGTGTTACAGTAAGACTGGATGAACCCGTCGCGCGAGGGCGTCCAGTTGATCGCCCACTCGACCTTGCCGGGCGTGCCGAATTTTTCGTTGAAATCCACGGTACCTGCAAAGGGCTGCTCGGCATAGGTGGACGAGCCGTTCATCGTCTCTTTCAGATAATCCGAAAGGCCGCCGGGGAAGTGAAAGGTCGCCTCGGTCGGTGTTTCACCGTCGTCGATGGCGGATTTCCAGCGGATTTCGACGCCCGAGAACAGGTAGGCCTTGGAGCGGATGGATTTGAACAGGCGTGCGGGTTTGAACTTGTGGTGGCCGAAAATGTCAGGATCGGCGTGGAAGGTCACCATGGTGCCGCGCCGGTTGGGGGCCGCGCCGACCTTTTCCACGGGGCCCAGCGGCACACCGCGCGAGAACCGCTGTTCGAACAGCGTCTTGTCGCGCGCCACCTGCACGACCATTGAATCCGACAGCGCGTTCACCACCGAGGCACCCACACCGTGCAGGCCGCCCGAGGTCTGATACGCCTTGCCCGAGAACTTACCACCCGCGTGCAGGGTGCACAGGATGACCTCAAGCGCGGATTTGTCAGGGAACTTGGGGTGCGGATCGATCGGAATGCCGCGCCCGTTGTCGCGCACGGTCAGCGCGTAATCCGCGTGCAGTTCGACCTCGATCCGGTTGGCATGGCCCGCCACAGCCTCGTCCATCGAATTGTCGAGGATTTCAGCCACCATATGATGCAACGCGCGCTCATCGGTGCCGCCGATATACATGCCGGGGCGTTTGCGGACCGGTTCCAGACCTTCGAGCACCTCGATCGAGGAGGCGTCATAGGTATTGGTCGCTTCGGGCGTCAACAGATCGTCGGGCATGGGTGCTGCTCTTGTTTTTGAGTTTCTCCTATTATGGCAGGTGATGTGGTCCGGGGGAAGAGGGGCGCGAGGTGTTGTGGAAGCTTTGGGTTGCGCTGGGCACCAAACGGACTCATTGCTGTGCTTGCGACGCCTGGCTTTGCTTTTGACAGCGCTGCAGGATTTGACGGCCGTTCGTCTAATCGCTCATACTTTTGAGAACGCGTTGATAGAACGCGCCTTGTGCATCCTCACCAATAGGTCCCTCGACCCATTCCCGGTCCAAATTCAGTGCTCCTGCGGGTACGATTTGCCGGGCTATTTCGGGCGGTGTGGTTTCGCCAGACGTTCCACCTTCCCAGTCGTGAAAGGCTGACGAATACCGCACGACGGCTCCGCTCGTCGGCAAGTTGAGCAAGCCGCCTTCGGCAAAGAACATCAAACCGTCGCCCATTTCTTCCCCGATGAGTTTGAGTCGATGTCCCAAACGATGTTTCAGGATGGCTACAAACACGATCGCTGCGGAGAACGTGAATTTATCGACAAGCACCACAACCTGCTCAATTGCGCTTTGCGAAATCGCCTCGATCAAGGGCATCGCCATAATAAAATTGCCGCCGGTGTTTCCGCGAACGTCAATTAAGAGCGTTTTGTTTGAGCAGGCTCTCACGCGGTCCGCTGCACCTGAGATGGCTTTAGGAAGTGCAGTTTCACTAGGGTCAAAGAAACTTGGCAACTGAATCGAAAGCCCAAGCCCTTGCCAGCCCTTTATCGCTACGAAGGTTTCGGGTTCCCAGGCGGGATCAGTTTTGCCGTGCTCGTTTCTGGGGTAGAGCGACGAGGCAGGAACAGTATTTCTGTTCGCCATTTTCAGATTGGTTATCTGCCCATTTTTTTCCCGCACACGATACTCGGTCGTCGCGCCTTTTGCAGAAAAACCCAAACGTGCCAATGCGTATGGCCAAGCCAGAAGAAGCGGTCCGATGACCCGTTTTCTTTGGGACGTCCCCGCCAGAAATTTCTCTGCCGCGGCTTCGATTTGGCTCAAAGCCGCACCGTTGACTGCTATCAACTCTCCTCGCGGTGCAGTTACTCCTGGTGCCGTCCCACTGACTTGAACGGAACGCCCGACACAAACGAACCTCAGTGGTAGCACCGAGATCGCATCATTGGGGATCAGCCGTGTGTGACCATTGTTTGGAAGTGCCAACAGGCGCATCGCGGACAACAAAAAAGCGTCAATGGAGCCCGCCAAAGCGCATCGCCGGCAGTCATTGATGCAGCTGTCTATTACAGCCTCATTGACCCACCGAAAGCTGGGATCGGTTGGCAGGACAGTTTCCAAAATTAGCTTCAAGTCTTGCGTCAGCGGCATGAATGACACTGCGCATGAACGCTCATCTATGTCCAGATTGGGCTCATCGTCGTGATTTGCCGAATTCGTCTCGCCACCAGCTCAAAGCGCTCATAGTCTCTGGCCATCAAACAAACACTTCAACAGGACCCCAAATGAGCTGGATCAAAACCATCCCCTTCGCTGAGGCCACGGGCAAGCTGAAGAAACTCTATGACCGGGTGACAGGCCCGGACAACAATGTGGACAACATCATGATGGCGCACAGCCTGCGGCCGCATTCGATGGAAGGCCACATGGCGATCTACAAAGCAGTCCTGCATCATTCGGGCAACAAGATCCCGAAATGGTTTCTTGAGGTGCTGGGCGTGTGGGTCAGTTCTCTGAACCGGTGCGGGTATTGCGTTGAACATCATTTTGCCGGCTTACTGCGGTTACTTGACGATGAAGCGAAAGGCAAAGCGATCCGGGCGGCGATTGAGGCGCGCGATCCGGCTGCTGCTCCGCTGGATGCAGCGCAGCTGGCTGCCATGATCTATGCCCGTAAACTGACCGAAACGCCGGGGGATATGGTTGAGGCGGATGTGATGGCCCTGCGCGAGGCCGGATGGGACGACGGAGAGATCCTTGAGATCAATCAGGTCTGTTCGTACTTCTCTTATGCAAACCGGACAGTGCTGGGGTTGGGATGTTCAACCGATGGCGACGAATTGGGCTTGTCGCCGAACAATTCTGACAACCCCGACGATTGGGGCCATCGTTAATGGACCTGACAGGTCAGGCCGTTTGAATCCATTCCTGAATGGCATGTGCAACGTCCTGCGGTTTTTGGTGATGCAGCCAGTGGTCAGTGCCAGGGATCGTGATGCGGGTCAGGTTGGGCGCGAAGGTTTCCAAACCTTCGGTTGCCTCGGGCAACAGGGCTTTGTCATCCGGTCCCCAAAGCAACAGATGCGGACATCGGACATGCAGCCGATCCAGCGGCAGATCCGGCAGGTCTGTTGCGGGAAGCCCCGGCTGCGCGACAACCAGCGGAGAGGCGCGATACCAGTTCAACATCGCCTCTAACCGTCCGGGTCGCGCCCATTCGGTCCGGTATTCGGCCATGCGGCTCTCGGTCAGCCAATCCAGTCCCATGCCGTGGCGAAAGAACCTTTCGAGCAATGCAAAGTTGTTTTCGGACAGTTTTTGTGCCGCATCGGGCGCCCGCAGTTGGTTGATGTATTGCGAGGCTTCTGATTGCGCACCGCCAGCGGCCATGGCGCGTTGAAACGGAACCGGATGCACGCCGTTTGCAATGATAAGCCGGTCAACAAGATCAGGTCGAAACATGGCAAGGCCATAGGCCACCGATGCTCCCCAGTCATGACCCAGTACAGCAAAAGGTGCGCCGTGGGTCTCAATCAAAGCGGCCATGTCGGACACCAGTTGAGATAGGGCATAGCTCTGCACCCCTTCAGGGCACCAGCTTTGGCCATATCCACGTTGGTCCGGTGCTATGCAGTAGAAGCGATCCGTCAGATAAGGGGCGAGATCTGCCCACGCACCGCCGTATTCCGGGAAACCATGCAGTATCAAAAGCGGTGGCGCATCAGGTTCGCCCCATGTTCGGACGCAAAAGGACTGACCATTCAGATCGGCAAATGACGTGTGCATCGGAACCTCTGATACAGAGTGGAATTTATGGGTTTTTGAGGCATCAATTTGACACCAATCAAAGCGGATTTTCGACGTTTCTGCTAGCCCAATTACAGGACAGTTGAAAAAGGATAAGATGTATGGAAGCCATTGCTCCGGTCGAAGCAAAATCCCCTCAGATCAAAGTCGTAGAGGCCAAGGCGGCGAATGCGGCAGAGCCAAGCCCCGAGAAGATCCGGCAGGCGTTCGAAAGCGGAAAATACCCCTATGGCCGCAAGATGGCGCGGTCGACGTATGAGGCGCAGAAGGCAAGCCTACAGGCGGAGCTTTTGAAGGTTCAGCTGTGGGCGCAGGATACGGGGCAACGGTTCGTTCTGCTGTTCGAAGGTCGCGATGCCGCAGGCAAGGGTGGCACGATCAAACGGTTCATGGAGCATCTGAACCCGCGTCAGGCCCGTGTGGTTGCACTGAACAAACCGACCTGGGAAGAGAAGGGGCAATGGTATTACCAGCGCTATGTTCAGGAACTGCCGACCGTTGGCGAAATGGTGTTCTATGACCGGTCCTGGTACAACCGCGCAGGTGTCGAACGTGTGATGGGGTTCTGCTCGCCCAACGAGTATCTGGAATTCATGCGTCAGACGCCGGAACTGGAACGGATGCTGGTGCGTTCGGGTATTCAGCTTTACAAGTACTGGTTCTCGGTCACGCAGGAAGAGCAGCAGCGCCGCTTCAAAAGCCGCGAGACCGACCCACTGAAGCAGTGGAAGCTGTCACCGATCGACAAGGCCAGCCTTAGCAAATGGGACGACTATACCGAGGCGAAAGAGGCGATGTTCTTTTACACTGACACCGCAGACGCGCCATGGACGATCATCAAGTCGAATGACAAGAAACGTGCGCGCCTGAATTGTATGCGTCATTTCCTGTCGACGCTGGATTACCCGGGCAAGGACTTGAACGTCGTAGGGGACCCTGATCCATTGATCGTTGGACAAGCCCACCACGTCATCCACCGGTCCGAGCATATTCTGGGCGCAACATTGCATCCGGATGCCCGCTAATCCTCAACGCGCCCGTTTTCCTAGCAAGAGCGGGCGCTCTGGTCTCATAGTGAAATTTTACTGATCCGCTCTTGTCCCGCGCCAAGCCCGCGCATATGGCTGGTGCAATGACAAAAGTGATGACATACCCCGCCCATTTTCGGGCGATTGCCGTACTTGGCTTGCCGCTGGTCGGTGGCCATCTGGCGCAGTTTGCCATCGGTTTGACCGATACCATCATGCTGGGCTGGTACGGGGTCGAGGCGCTGGCTGCGGTCACGCTGGCCAGCAGCTATTACTTTGTGCTGTTTTTGTTTGGGGCCGGGTTCGGCTGGGCGGTCATGCCAATGGTTGCCACAGCTGCGGCGGAGGGGGACGAAACCAGTATTCGACGCTCGACCCGCATGGGGCTGTGGCTGTCGTTGCTCTACGCAGTAGTGGTCATGCCGTTGCTGTGGTGGTCTTATCCAATCCTGATTGCCATGAAGCAGGAGCCGCAGGTTGCTGAAACAGCATCCGAGTATTTGCGCGTAGCTGGTTGGGGGTTGTTTCCGGCCCTTATCGTGATGGTGCTCAAATCCTACCTTGCGGCCTTGGAGCGAACGCAGATCGTGCTGTGGATCACAGTCGCGGCGGCATTTGTGAACGCGGTGACCAACTATGCGCTGATCTTCGGCAATTGGGGGGCACCGGAATTGGGTGTGATGGGTGCAGCAATCGCCTCAATCGCGACGCAGGTCGTTTCGCTAATCGCTGTTGTCATCTACGTTGTTCGAACACTGCCGGAACACAGCCTTTTTCAGCGTTTCTGGCGACCGGATTGGGAGATGTTCGCCAGTGTATGGAAGCTTGGGGTCCCGATTGGCCTGACCACGTTGGCCGAGGTGTCGCTGTTTGCAACATCGGCTGTGATGATGGGTTGGTTGGGGCAGGTTCCGCTGGCGGCGCATGGGATCGCGCTGAACCTCGCGTCGGCCACTTTCATGGTGCATCTGGGGTTGTCAAATGCGGCCACCATCCGGGCCGGAAATGCGCTTGGACGTCGGGATCGGGCGCATCTGGAGAAAGGCGCAATTGCGGTGACGGGCATGTCGCTGGTTATGTCTGTTTTCACAGTCATCCTGTTTCTGACCTGTGCTGAACCATTGATTTCCCTGTTCATGGAGGCGGATGATCCCCAGCGTGGACAAATCCTGGCCATTGGAACCGGGTTGTTGGCAATGGCAGCTTTGTTTCAACTGGTCGATGGGGCGCAGGTCATTGCGCTGGGCCTGCTGCGCGGGTTGCAGGATGCCAAGATTCCCATGGTCATGGCAGCGCTCAGCTATTGGGTCGTTGGAATCCCGGCGTCGTACTATTTTGGTTTTGTCCGTCAGATGGACGGCATCGGTGTCTGGCTTGGGCTGGTGCTCGGTCTGGCCTTCGCAGCCGTGTTGTTGATGGCCCGGTTCTGGATGCACTCGGTTCGTCAAATGCCCGCAGCGGCTGAGCCAGCTTAATCCTTGCTCAGCCGGTCTGCCTTTTTACGAACCAGGACGGTGCGCAGGTCATGCATTGCCATAAGCAACCTGTCAGTCACGTCTTCCAATTGCGCGTCAGTTGCCTTGGACTGAGCCCATTGTGTGGTCAGGTTCAGGTAGTCCACGGCGCGGTGTATGTCGTCGATATCGCGCTGGGCCAACAAGGCCCGGCGCTCTTGCATCCACCGGTCGATTTCAGCGTGATCCTGGTCTGAAAGTGTTCGCTGTCCTTGCGGTTTGACGTCGCCATTTCGGATATTGATGACCGCAATCTGGTCCATCTCAATTCGACGTTGGCGATTTTCCGTATCGACCCGAAACACTGCAGCCCCGTTTTCACGGATGCGAAAGTAATATTCGGGAAGATCGGCAGACATGGTCACCTCAAGGAAGCACAGAAACGCTGAATGCGGCTGCAAGCCTCGGTCAGCGCCGCATCGGACGTAGCGTAGCTGACCCGGAAATTTGGCGAAAGACCAAAGGCAGCGCCGAAGACAATGGCAACATCTGCCTCTTCCAACAGGGCAGTAGCAAAAGCTTCGTCCGTGTCGATGACCGTTCCGGCAGGAGTTGTTTTACCAATCAGCCCGGCGATTGAGGGATAAACATAAAACGCACCCTCCGGCGTCGGGCAGGTGATGCCGTCGATCTCGTTCAGCATCCGCACGACAAGATCGCGGCGGCGTTTAAACATCTCGTTATTTGGGGCCAGAAATTCCTGCGTGCCGTTCAACGCCTCAACCGCTGCCCATTGGCTGACCGTACAGGGGTTCGACGTGGATTGAGACTGGATTTTGCGCATCGCCGCGATGATCTCGACCGGACCTGCGGCATAGCCGATGCGCCAACCCGTCATCGCATACGCTTTGGAAACCCCGTTGCAGGTGAGCGTCCGGTCATACAGGCGGGGTTCCACTTCGGCGGGGGTGCAGAATTCAAACCCGTCATAAGCAAGGTGCTCATACATATCGTCCGACATGATCCAGACATGGGGATGGCGCATCAAAACATCTGTCAGCTCTTTCAGCTCTTCACGGCTATAGCCCGCACCGGTGGGGTTCGATGGAGAGTTAAAGATAAACCATTTGGTTTTTGGCGTGATCGCTGCTTCAAGCTGATCGGCAGTCAGTTTGAAATTGGTTTGCAGCGACGTTTCCGCAATCACCGGCGTACCACCCGCCAGCAAGACCATATCTGGATAGCTGACCCAGTAAGGGGCGGGGATTACGACCTCATCACCCTCATTCATCGTGGCCATCAGAGCGTTGTACAGCGTCTGCTTGCCACCGGTGCCTACCGAGATTTGCGCAGGCGCATAGTCCAGCCCATGATCACGCTTCATCTTGGCGCAAGCTGCCTGTTTCAGCTCGGGGATACCGTCGGGTGCGGTGTACTTGGTCTTTCCTGCTGCGATGGCCGCAACGGCTGCGTCTTTTATGTTCTGTGGCGTGTCGAAATCTGGCTCACCCGCGCTGAGGCCGATAACGTCTCGCCCGGCGGCCTTCAATTCGGCTGCTTTTGCCGTCATGGCGATGGTGGGCGATGGTTTGACGCGTGACAGTGTCGCAGACAGGAAACTCATAGTCGGCCTCGGTTTGTATGTTCAACCCGACTGTCATAGGGTGCGCCTGAAAGACGTTCAAGTTGTATAGAAACTCTGAATTGGAGACCCAAGTGACTGATGAAAACGACTGGTATGGTCCGGATTCTGCGACATTTGGGGATCGCCTGGCAGGGGCGCGCGAAGCTGCGGGCATGACACAGGTGCAATTGGCGCGTCGACTTGGGGTAAAAAAGGCAACTGTTTCCGATTGGGAAAACGATCTGTCCGAGCCTCGGGCGAACCGCTTGTCGATGATGGCCGGGATGGTCAACGTGTCGATCATGTGGCTTCTGACCGGTGAAGGCGAAGGCATGGATGCTCCGGTCGAAGAAGGTGAAGGCGGCATGGAGTTGTCTACCGCAGTCGCTGAGTTACGCGCCATTCGCGGGGAAATGCGCGCCTGCGCCGAGCGTGCGGCGCGGCTTGAGAAGAAAATGCGCGTGATGTTGGAGCAGAAGCATTGAGCGAACCCCGGGAGGTGCGGATCAAGCGTATGAAAATGCGCTCGATGCGGCGTGGAATCAAGGAAATGGATATTATCCTGTCGGCCTATGCAGATCGCAATCTCGCCGACATGGACGACGCTGGGTTGGATGTCTTTGACGCGCTGCTTCATGAAAACGATCAGGATCTTTATCAATGGGTGACAGGGCAGGTGCCGCCGCCTCAAAAGTTCGCAGATCTTGTGTCGAACATCGCGCAAACTTTTCAGAAGTAAGGGACATTCCAACTTAACTGAATTTTCGGACTTTCCATTCATCGTGTCCCAAACAGCACGACTGAATCGGAGGGTCGGATGAGTATGGAAATGCAGGTCTCCGGACCGGGAATCAAGGGCTTCATGACCAGCTATCTTGAGGCGCTGGCCCTTGTGGAACGGTTGCACAGGTTGCTGTTGGACGTCATCAAGGATGAGTTTGAGCGCGTCGGCGTATTGGAAATCAACGCTGTACAGGCGCTGCTGCTGTTCAACATTGGTGATCATGAGGTCACGGCGGGTGAATTGAAAAGCCGCGGCTACTATCAAGGCAGCAATGTCAGCTACAACCTTAAGAAACTGGTTGAGATGGGATACATGCACCACCAACGGTGCGAGATCGACCGCCGATCCGTGCGCGTGCGCCTGACGCCGCGTGGCAGGGAAATCCGCGATATCGTTTCCGATCTGTTTGCGCGCCATGCCGAAGGTCTTCAGGGCAGGGGGGTGTTGGAACTGGAAGGGATTGAAGACATCACGACATCGCTACGCCGCGTCGAACGGTACTGGACCGATCAAATCAGGTATATCTACTGATGAGGGCGGGCTTCGGACAGAACGAGACTGTCTAGTTCTCGGATCAGTTTGCGGGTCATGGCCTCTGCGTAGGCCTCAAACCCGAGGGCGACTTCAACGAACGCGTTTGGGCCGGATATAACCCACGCATTGTAATATGCCGACAGTTCTCCAACTTGCACATAGCGCCTGTCTCCTGAACTTGGATCATCCGCACCAATAACAAGCCCGTTGATCGTAATGCCGCTGCCACGCAATGCTTTTCTAACATCTCGTGGATGGGGTCCGAGGTTGTGCTTGCCGTCACCGGATAAATCCAGGGTACGCCGCCAGCATGTTCTTTGCTGGTTCAGCAGGTTCGCACCAAACAACATTGCCGAGCCCACTGCCGTCCCCTGGGCTGCCACCTTTCGCGAAGTTTGGACGAGGCGCTGGCTGATTGCATTCAGATCGGCAGCGGTTTGAATTTCGGTCCAGTTCAGTAGCGTCCTCTCATGCCCTGGTTCCGTCCATTCAAAAATCGCCAACCGCATGGATGTTGAACCGTTCGCCAGCATCAGTTGGCTTACTTCGGGATCGCGCAGAGCAGCAGCCAAACCTTCGACCTGCAACCTGTATTCACCGCTATCGACAGATGCCGACACATCCAGACCCAAAGCCAAGGCATGCCGGCATTGTGCAAGGGCGGGCTCTGAAAACAGGCAGAACAGAATGACCAGCAGGCGCGCCGTCATTGGTCGTAGACCTGTACTGAACCAATTTGCAGCCCGCTCAGTTCCCGCTCCAGTTTTCTACGCATCGCGCGTTCGAAGTCTTCAAAGCCTTGTGCGACTTCCAGAAAGGCGCCCGGACCATGCAGGACGTTGTTTTCGAAAAAAGGGATGAGAAAAAGTTCCCCTTCGAAATCAGCGGCGTTTATCACCAGGCCATTGACGACGATGTCATGGTCAAAGAACCGTTGATACGCGATTTGGGGTCCATAGCCGTCATTGTTGGACCCGTCTCCTGACAGATCTATGGTGTGAAATAGACAGGGAGGCGCGCTTTGGAATAGTTCTGCCCCGAACCGCAAAGCGTGCCCCATGGCCGTTGCCAAGCCTTCATTGGACCGGATCGACTGACTTATCCGGGTCGCCGCAGCCGCAAGATCTCTGTGGTTTTCGATCAAGTGCCAGTCGAGGATAACGTGCTGGGTACTTTGCCCGCTCCATTCATAGACGGCCAATGCAACAGGTAGAGGAGATGAAAAGAAAGCTTCTTGCACTTCAGGTGCCAGAAGTGCCGCGGCCAGTCCCTGTCGCTGTAAAATGTCTTCCGCGTCGTCGACCGAAACTGAAATGTCCATCGCCAAGGCCAGTGCCAAACGGCACTGCTCGGCCTGGATTGGGCTGGTCACAAGGGCCAGCCCCAGTGTTATGACCCACCTGATCACCAGTGGCCAGTGCTCTCCATGCTGGCCCAGGGCTCGGCCGGCTCAAGCGCGTTGCCATTTTGCAGCAACTCAACCGAGATGTTGTCAGGTGAACGGACAAACGCCATGCGCCCATCGCGCGGAGGGCGATTGATGGTCACGCCATTGTTCTGCAAATGCTGGCACACTTCGTAGATGTTATCGACACCATAAGCCAAGTGTCCAAAATGACGGCTGTCGCTGGGCAGGTCATCATCGCCATCCCAGTTGTACGTCAGCTCAATCGGAGCGTCTTCCTGGCCGGGAGGGGCCATGAAAATCAATGAGAACCGCCCCGCCTCGCTGTCATACCGACGCGTTTCCTTGAGACCCAAAAGCTCATAAAACGCCATGGATTTTTCCAGATCCTTCACCCGGACCATAGTGTGCAGATATGTCAGCGCCATTGCGGCCATCCTTTTTCGATTAGTTTTGCCAGCAACTTAGCGCACTGGTTTGATGTGTCGAGAGCGCCCTGCGACCGAAATCAAAAATTGCGTAGGTTGCGGCATATATCGCGGTTCCGATGCTGCGATTAGCGAGATATAGTAGAAGGCGACTCATTGCCAGAAAGGAAGATTTCATGCCGCTGTCCGCCGACCACCAGGCCGAGATCGAAGCGCAACGCGCCCAATCGCATCCAACACGTCGCGTCGTTTCAGCGGGAATGGAAGACCATTTGTACACCGCTCATCAGGTTCTGGACCACGGCTTTGTCCGCGTGATCGACTATATGGGCGATGACGCAGCGATCTGTCAGGCAGCCCGTGTTTCTTACGGCAAAGGCACCAAATCGGTTCAGAACGACGAAGGACTGATCCGGTATTTGATGCGGCACTGGCATTCGACCCCGTTCGAGATGTGCGAGGTCAAACTGCATGTAAAACTGCCCGTTTTCGTGGCGCGTCAGTGGATTCGGCATCGTACGGCCAATGTGAACGAATACTCAGCGCGTTATTCGATTCTGGATCGCGAGTTTTATATCCCCGCACCCGAACATGTGGCAGCACAGTCTGAGGTGAACAATCAGGGTCGCGGATCTGCGTTGGAAGGCGAAGAAGCCGCCCGTGTCCTGGAAATCCTGAAAGCTGACAGCACCCGCTGCTACGACAACTACGAGTCCATGATCAGCCATGACGGGCAACAGGGTCTGGCGCGTGAACTGGCCCGGATGAACCTTCCTGCGAATATCTACACACAGTGGTATTGGAAGGTCGACTTGCACAATCTGTTCCATTTCCTGCGTCTGCGTGCGGACTCTCATGCGCAATACGAAATCCGCGTATATGCGGATGCGATGTGCAAGATCGTCGCCGACTGGGTGCCGTTTGCTTACAAAGCGTTCGAGGATTACCGGTTGGGAGCAGTCAACCTTTCCGCGCAGATGGTGGAGAGCCTTCGGAACATGTTGGCTGGCGAGACGGTCACGCAAGAAAACTCAGGCATGACCGCCCGTGAATGGCGCGAGTTCGAAGCGATCATTCGTAAGTAATGCGCATTAACGCATAGCACTTGTCTATACATTGTGTCGTGGAATCGTTACGTTGGTTCCATGACCCATGTTTTTAAAACTACTTTTTGTTTGGTCTTTGGCCTAGCTTTGCCAGCACAGTCTCAGTCTCCTATCGCTGAAATTCTCTGTGAGCCGACACCCCGGTTGCACCAGAAATTAAAAGGCCAATTTGCGTCCAAGCGCGTGGCCACTGGCGTTCGTGGACCTGAACAGATCATGGAAGTTTGGTCAAACCAGCGCGGCGATTGGACGATGGTTGTGACCTATGCGACCGGCACGTCCTGCATCGTTGCCATGGGCGACAACTGGCTTTCTCACGACAGGTCAAAGCCCGCGCGAGGGTAATGGAACAATTCCGGTGGGGGGCGGGTGACGGCCGGAAATTGGCCGTCATCCTGAAATTTTTCACTCCGCGCGAGGCGGGTGGCGTTACAACGGCTTCAAATCAGCTGCCATTTGGCGGCCGTCGCGTCCGTCCTGCAACTCGTATGAGACTTTTTGATTGTCTGCGAGTCCGGTGAGGCCGGACCGTTCTACGGCCGAGATATGAACAAACACATCCTTGCCCCCCTCATCAGGGGCAATAAACCCATAGCCTTTCGTGGTATTGAACCATTTCACGGTGCCGGTTGGCATGTCCCGTGTCTCCTTCTACTTACGCATTGTCCCACAAATTGGTGGGGGCTGTGGTTGGCGTCATCGTAAACCCAACTGTTTCGCGTTTGCAGAACAGTCCAATTTACATGTTTCACCTTTTTCAACATTGCACGGTGAAGTAAAAAATCAAGAATAACTGCCCAAAACTGGCGTGATTGCCTAAAATCGAAGCACGAGCGGGAGTATCAATAAGATGAAGCTTTATGGGTTAAAGACTTGCGACACGTGTCGTAAGGCTCTGAAATCGTTGCCAGATGCAGAGCTTGTTGATGTCCGGCAGGATGGTGTTCCGGGCTCTGTGCTGTCGCAAGCTTTTGTCGAGTTCGGCAATGCTCTGCTCAATACCAGGTCAACCACCTGGCGCGGTTTGGACCAGAGCCAGCGCGAAAAAGCACCGATGGAGCTGCTAAAAGAGCACCCGACGTTGATGAAGCGCCCGTTGATCGAGAAGGACGGTAAGCTTCTGTTGGGCTGGACCGCTGAAACCCGCACCCAGCTTGGCATTTCCTAAATGGGTGCTTATTTGCCCAAGATCAGAAGTGAGGATTTTCTATGCGCAATGCCGCAATGATTTTGGGCGTTATTGCCGGGCTGATCGGTATGATCGTCGGGTTTTTCGGGTATGCCAAAGTGGTTGTCGTCGACCATGTTGGCGAGATTGATGGGGTTTTAAGCCAGGTCGATAACCCTGGCCTGATCCAGGCCCTTTCGATTATCGCGCCTTTGCTTGCGATTGCCGGAGGGGCAATGGCGCCTGTGCGAGCTCTGATTGGTGGGGTTTTGCTGCTGATTTCAGCCGGTGCTATGTACTATGCGTTTGGGTTTGGTGTCTTCACCATGTTCCCGATCGCATTCGCCAGCGTTGCGGGCTTCCTTGGGCTGGCGGCAGGAAAACCGGACCAGCCCAAAGCACATTTCTAGATCACTTCAGGCGCAGGAGGCGGTCCAGCGAAAGCGGTCCTGCGCCGTTGATCACAATGACCAGCATCAGGAAGGTCCACAGTGTGCGCTGATCCATGATAGAGGGAGCCGCGTCGAACAGGCTGCCCAGTTTCACGCCGTGGCCGGTGACGTCAACCAGGGTTTGCACCCATATGAATCCAATCATTCCCAACGCGGCAAGGCGTGTGAAAAGCCCAACCAGCAGCAGGGCAGGCAGAACAAATTCAGCGACTGTTCCGAAGAAAATGACGATACGCTGGAAGAATGTCATCTGCGAAACATCCCACAGCACCGCTTCCGCAGCCTTGGGGAAAATCTGGCCGAAGGCTCCGCTGGATGGCGAAAAGATCGAACCGTCGATCTTCAGCATGGCTGAGTTCCAGTAGTAAACCAACAGAACTGCAATGAAGACCAGCCGGGCAAGTGTCGGAGTCAGCCAGTTGGACGCATTGTCCACCTTCTCAAGAGCAGAGTTGTGAAGTGAGATCAGGGCAGTCATGTCTTCGGCCTTTCGATAGTCACGGAAGTTACAGCACCGCCCTGCAAAAGCAGTGCCAGAGTGGTTCCCAGGTCAAACTCGGGTGCCTCGGCAGCGGCTTTTTCGAACGCTGCACCGATTGTGTTCCCGTTTTGCATATGGCCAATCCAGTCGGCCCCGCCTGACGGCAGCAAATGAGGATCAGGATCGTATTCAGGGCGCGTGATCAGTACGTCCTCGGCGCGCGCCTGAGGTTTTGGCGCGTCGGCTTCGGAGTTGAAACGCCAGATCGAATGAATCGGCCAGTCCGATCGGATCACGTGCATAGCTGGGGCAAATTGCAATCGCGCCTGCATCACCTGTTCAGGATCAACTGCCAATGCATCTGCGGGTGCAGGTTGACTGTCTGCCGCGTGGTAGGACCGGCGCAAGGCCAATTCCAACCGGGCAATGTCGGGCAAGTATCCAAGATGGGCAAGCTGCTGCATTCCGGCCAGAAAACCAGGAAATGCCTCGCCATAGAACATCATGAGCGGAGATGACGGGGGATGTTGGCGCAGGAATATCCCGGCCAATCCGTCCATGTTCTGCGGGCCCAACAGCTTGGTGATAACGGGGAAGGCCTGATGCATTGCTTCGGTCAGGGAAACCGCGACGTTGTTGCGGTACACACTAAACCTGCGGCCCGCCGGTTGCGCCTCAGCGTCTAGCAACCCATCTGGAACCGGCGCGGACGCATCCATCATGGCGGCGCGAAACTCGGACTGGGACACGCTCATGCCGGTACCTTGTCCAGTGCGGCCTGAGCGCGAACCGCTTCCTCGCGCAAAACCGGCCAGTCGGGAACATCGGTGTCCCATTCGACCAGCAGCGGCTTGGGACCGGATTGTTCAAGTACGTAGTCTAGCAAGGCCCAGACCGGATCAACGACCTCGCGCCCATGACTGTCAATCAAAAGCGGATGGCCGTGGTCGTCTTCATCTTCGTCATGGCCGCCCAGATGGATTTCGCCCACTTTCTCAAGCGGGTAGGCGTCGATGTAACCTTGCGGCGAGAAATCCAGATTAGTGGCAGAGACAAAGACGTTGTTCACGTCCAGCAACAGGCCGCAACCAGTGCGTTGGGCAATCTCGCGCAGGAAATCGGGCTCGGACCAAGTGCCTTCTTCAAAAGCCAGATAGCTGGATGGGTTTTCAAGCAGCATCTGTTGACCAACGGTGTCCTGCACCTGATCGATGTGCTCGCAGACCCGTGTCAGCGTCTCGTCCGTGTAGGGAAGCGGCAAGAGGTCGTTGTAAAAGTGGCTGTCATGGGTGGACCAGGCCAGATGTTCGGAAAAACTGGCCGGCTTCAGCCAGCCGACCAGATGTTTCAGGCGGGCCAGATGTTCGGGGTCCAATGGGCCTTCGCCACCGATGGACAGGCCAACGCCATGGACCGAGATCGGAAAGTGTTCTGAAAGGTGGCGCAGTTGCGCCAAGGGGCGTCCGCCATCGCCCATGTAGTTTTCGGCATGGACTTCCAGCCACGAAACGGGCTGTGCATGGTCAAGTATCTGAGCGAAGTGTTGCGGCTTGTACCCCACGCCCGGTGCAGCGGGCAGGCGGTTCGAGCGGAGCGCATCATCCAACATGGGTCAGTTCCTTGATCACGAAAGGGAAGGGGCGGGCGAACTGGCCCGCCCCCTTGATCCGTTTGGTCGACCTTATGCCGGCAGGTCGCGGTCCTGGGCTTCCAGTGAACCTTTGCGCGGTGTGCCGTCTGCCTGTGCCGGAAGTTCGATATCCGCGCAGGTACCAGCGTCAACCAGCGTCCATGCGTTGCCTTGATAGTCAACGGTCGAGGTGCCCGCACATGTGGTGCCGGGGCCTGCTGCGCAGTCGTTCTGACCGGCCAGAGACACGCCATAGCACTTTTCTTTGGCTTGTGCGGTTGCTGTGGTTGCAGCACCCGATACGGCGGCTGCGACTGCGGTTGCGATAACCAGGGATTTAGCTGTGTTCGACATCTCGGTGATCCTCTTGATGACTGGGTATGTCTGCTTGTGACACTGACAAAACTAGTGGCTTGTCGGCCAGAGTTAAATTCACGAGCCCGTGTCTCACAAGCGCGTCAGGGGGCGGCATGCCCTCTTGAAGCCTAATGCATTGTTTTTGATGAAGAAAGGGTGAAATGTTACAATCCGGCCCCGTTTTAAGGGCCGGATTGCCAGAGATATACCGCTGAATGTTACAGCTGATCCGGGGGGGTAGATGCCTGCGACAGCTCATTTGTTACAACATCAAGCGGTTGAACCTGTGTCTGTTTTTCACCCAGACGCCGGACGCTGACAGTGCGTTCTTCAACTTCGCGGTGACCAACGGCCAGAATCACGGGCACTTTACCGACTGAGTGTTCGCGGACCTTATAGTTGATCTTTTCGTTGCGAATATCGGCCTCGGCACGCACACCTGCAGCGCGCAGGGTTTCAACAACTTCGGCAACATAGGCGTCGGCCTCGGAAGTGATCGAGGCGACCACGACCTGACGCGGCGCCAGCCAGAAGGGCAGCTTGCCGGCGTGTTCTTCGATCAGAATGCCGATGAAGCGTTCGAATGAACCCAAAGTTGCCCGGTGCAGCATCACAGGGCGATGTTTGCCGCCGTCCGCTCCGATATAGGTGGCGTCCAGACGTTCGGGCAGAACAAAGTCCACCTGATGCGTCCCGCATTGCCAATCCCGGCCGATTGCGTCGGTCAGAACAAATTCGAGCTTCGGACCGTAAAACGCCCCTTCTCCGGGGTTGAGTTCAGGTTCGATCCCTGCGGCACGTGTTGCGCTGAGCAAAGCAGCTTCGGCCTTGTCCCACACCTCATCCGATCCAGAGCGTTTTTCCGGTCGATCCGAGAATTTGACCGAGAAGTTTTCGAATCCGAGGTCTTTATAAATCCCGGACAAGAAACGAATGAACTCGGCAGTTTCAGATTCAATCTGATCTTCGGTGCAGAAGATGTGCCCATCATCCTGCGTAAAGCCGCGCACGCGCATGATACCGTGCAGGGCACCCGAGGGCTCATAACGGTTGCATGATCCGAATTCTGCCATCCGCAGAGGCAGGTCACGATAGGATTTCAAACCCTGATTGAAAATCTGCACGTGGCACGGACAGTTCATCGGTTTCAGGGCATTGATAGCCTTTTCACGCGCATGTTCTTCGTCCACTTCGACGATGAACATGTTTTCCTGGTACTTGTCCCAGTGACCCGAGGCTTCCCACAGTTTGCGGTCAACGACCTGAGGGGTGTTGACCTCGACATAGCCGCCCTTGCGTTGCTGGCGGCGCATGTAGTCCTGCAATTGCGTGTAGATGGTCCAACCGTTGGGATGCCAGAAAATCTGCCCGGGGGCCTCTTCCTGCATGTGGAACAGGTCCATTTCACGACCAAGCTTGCGGTGGTCGCGTTTGGCAGCCTCTTCCAGCATGTGCAGGTGGGCTTTTAGCTTTTCTTTGCCGGTGAAGGCCACGCCATAGATGCGCTGCAACATCGCGCGGTCACTGTCGCCACGCCAATAGGCACCAGCGATGGACATCAGCTTGAACGCGTCGCCCGGCACCTGACCGGTGTGCTGCAGGTGTGGACCTCGGCAGAGATCCTGCCAGTGACCGTGCCAGTACATCCGCAGCGGTTCGTCGCCCGGGATGGATTCGATCAGTTCGACCTTATAGGGTTCGTTGTTGGCGTTATAGAATTCGATCGCGCGGTCACGGTCCCAAACCTCGGTGGTCACGGGGTCGCGCTTGTTGATGATCTCTTTCATCTTTTTCTCGATCAGGCCGAGATCTTCGGGTGTGAACGGCTCGGCCCGGTCAAAATCATAGTACCAGCCATTTTCGATGACAGGGCCGATGGTGACTTTGGTGGCTGGCCAGATTTCTTGAACGGCGCGTGCCATGATATGGGCCAGATCGTGGCGGATCAGCTCATTGGCCTGATCTTGATCCTTCATGGTGTGGATTGCGATCTGCGCGTCGGCTTCGATGGGCCATTGCAGGTCCCAGTGCTGGCCGTCAACGGTGGCCGAGATAGCCTTTTTGGCCAGCGAGGTCGAGATATCGGCTGCCACCTGCGCAGGCGTGATGCCTGCGTCATAAGATCGTGCATTGCCATCGGGGAAGGTGAGTGAGACGGATTTTGAATCCAAGGCCATGGTTCGGCTCTCCTCGTCGGTTTGGCGCCCACTGAACGCCCGGTTGCGGGTTATGTGTGTTGGGTCGATTTGGCAGGTAGGGGGTCTGGTGTCAAGGGCAGGAGCGAGGGGCCAGCCCCTCGCGCACCCCGAGGTATTTAGGGCCAGATGAAGAGGGATCCGGGAATTGCACTTGGGTACGTGGCGTGCATGATGCTGCGAAAGGAAAGAGGATTTCATGGCAACGACAAGTTTTCTGGAGACGGCGCAGGGCCGTCGGTTGGCCTATCACAAAAGCGAGGGCGCGGGACCGACCATCGTTTTCCTGGGCGGTCTGAAGTCTGATATGGAGGGCACCAAGGCCGTGCATCTGGAGGCCTGGGCGCAGGCGCGGGGACAGGCGTTTTTGCGGTTTGATTACTCCGGGCACGGTGAAAGCTCGGGGGTATTTACCGATGGCTGTATCGGCGATTGGCATGAGGACGCCGTTTCGGCGGTGGCGGCGCTGACCGACGGGCCCCTGGTCGTCGTAGGGTCTTCGATGGGCGGATGGCAGGCATTGTTGCTGGCCAAGACGCTGCCAGATCGAATTGCGGGCATGGTCACAATCGCCGCCGCGCCGGATTTTACCGAGGACGGGTATTGGGCGGCATTCAGCGATGAACAAAAAGCCGCTTTAGACAGCGTTGGTCATGTCGAACTGCCCTCGGACTACATGGAGCCCTACATCATAACCAAACAAATGATCGAGGACGGGCGGCGGCGAATGGTCCTTAGAGACCCGCTTTATCTGCCTTTTCCGGTGCGTTTCCTTCAGGGAACGGCGGACACGGCGGTGTCCACGGAAACTGCTGTGCGGTTGCTGGATCACGCGACCGGGCCGGACATTCGCTTGCTGCTGGTCAAGGACGCAGACCATCGCTTTTCGGACGGGCCCTGTCTGGGGTTGATCGAAAACGCGGTTTTAGATGTGTTGGGAGCTAACTAATGCGGCGCTTTGGTTGGGTTCTGGGGCGGATTCTTCTGGCACTGATTGTCGTCGGGGGTCTGATCTTTTGGTTCGGACCGCGAGAGGATGTCGACCTGAATCCAAGCTTTGAGTCCCGCAAATTTGGCGAAGGGGTGCAGGTCTATTTTGAAAGCACCGAGGCGTCGTTTGATGATATCGTTCCGGGCGTCGAAAAACGTGTGATCTGGCAGGACGGCTTCAAAGAACAACGCACACCTTATTCTGTTCTATACATCCACGGATTTTCAGCCAGTTCCGAAGAAATCCGGCCCGTTCCAGATCTGGTGGCTGACGCACTTGGAGCAAATCTTGTTTACACGCGATTGCAAGGCCACGGCCGCGATGGGCCCGCCATGGCGGAAGGCACGGCAACGGGCTGGATGCAGGACACAGCCGAAGGTCTGGCTGCGGCGCGCGCTGTTGGGGAAAAGGTTATCGTCATCTCGACCTCGACCGGCGGCACATTGGCGGCGGCGGTGGCGCTGGACGCCGACCTTAGTCAGAATGTGGTCGGGATGGTTTTTGTATCCCCGAATTTCGGGGTGAACACCGCGGCGGCATGGGTGCCGACGTTGCCTTGGGCGCGGCGATGGCTGCCGTTGCTTATGGGGCAAGAAAGGGATGTATCAGGGCCGGATCCAGAAAAGAACAAGTATTGGTCCGCTGTCTATCCCTGGGAAGCAGTCGTACCGATGTCCGTTCTGGTGGATACGGTTTGTGCACTAGATTTCTCGCAGGCATTGGTACCTGCGTTGTTCTGGTTCTCGGACGATGATCAGGTTGTGCGCCCCGACAGGACACACAAGGTCGCCGAGGCCTGGGGTTCTCCTGCAAGGGTCGAGTTGGTCACGATGGGGCCGGGGGACGATCCCGCGTCACATGTCATCGCAGGGCGGCTGATGTCACCGGGGCAGACCGATGCCGCCGTTACGGGTATCCTGGAGTGGTTGAAAGAGCTTGGGGTTCAGTGAAGCCAGATCAGAGGTAAGGAGATAGAATGCGAAAACCGGGAAGCATGTGGAGCCTCGAGACTTTGGGTCGCGTCCGCTTGTCCCGGTATTTCTTCATGCGCGACTTCCTGTATTCCGAGATTGGCAACTTCCATCAGAAGCAAAACATTCCTGACAACCCGGATCAGGCGATTGAAACAGGGCGTGCGTTTTGCGAAACCCTGCTGGACCCGTTAGAGGAAACCTTTGGCCGCATTGCCGTGCGGTCAGGGTACAGGTCGCCTTCCCTAAACCAGTTCGGCAATGAAAACCGGCTAAATTGCGCCCGCAATGACAATCCGTTGGAATGCCATATCTGGGATCGCGGCGAAGGCGATGCGCGGATCGCCGGAGCGTCAATCGTCATCCCCTGGTTTGCGGATCAATACGCGCAGGGGCGAGACTGGCGGGATTTGGCGTGGTGGATGCACGATCACCTGAACTATTCCGAGATTTGGTTCTTTCCGAAACTTTGCGCGTTCAATCTTGTATGGCGGCCCAAACCACTGCGCAGGATTGACAGCTACATTGCCCCGCGCGGATGCTTGCTAAAGCCGGGTGCCGAACCCGGTGAAGACAAATCCGAGCGCCAGAGGCGTTACGCGGATTTCCCCGAATTTCGGGCAATCGCCTACCCGTAAAGTTTCCCTTGCCCGGCCGTGGCAAACCTTCCATCCTGAAGAAAAAGCAAAGAGTTCGGAAAACCGAGCAAATGGAGGCCCCTGCGTGATCGAGCCGCTGGTGTTCTTGCCTGGATTGATGTGTGATGCCCGACTGTTTCGCCCGCAGATCGAGCTGTTGTCCCGTACGAGGGCGGTGACCGTTGCGCCCATTTCTGGTGGCGAGCGCATCGAAGAAATTGCTTCGGGGTTATTGGACCAACTGCCGCATCGCTTCGCGCTGGCCGGACTCAGCATGGGTGGGGTCGTGGCTTTGCAATTGATCCGGAGAGCGCCGGAGCGAATTTCACGCCTGTGTCTTATGGCGACTGACGCGCAGGCCGATACACCGCAAATAGCCGCCACTAGAGAAGATCTGATCATCGCGGCCCAAGGCGGGCGGTTGGAAGACGTGATGCGCAAACTTGTGGGGTCGGACGCTCTGGCACCGGGGCCGAAGCGTATCCCCATTCTCAATGATCTTTTGACGATGGCCGAGGGGCTGGGCTCTGAGGTGTTTGTGCGTCAGATGCGGGCATTGCAGCGCCGCCCGGATCAGCAGGCCGCCTTGCGAAAAATCAAGGTTCCTACCTTGGTTCTGTGCGGCGCGCATGACACTTTGACACCGGTTCGACGGCATTCCTTTATGGCCGATTTGATACCGGAGGCTGAGATACTTGTTCTTGAAAACGCGGGACACCTTTTGACCCTGGAAGCGCCAGATCAGGTCAACGAAGCCTTGCACACCTGGCTGAATGCACCACAGCGTTTCGATTACGGGTAAAGTGCGGCACGTTCGTCTTTGGATATCACGACGGGCGTCGCGACGGGTTCGCTGGTTTTCTTGTCGAAAAACGGTGTATTCTTCCAACGGCCAGACAGACGAGAAATCGCAACACGGCGTATCAGTCCGAAAGCGGCGAACCTAATCTTTTCGTGCTTTTGTTTGCCATTGGGTCGGGGCACAAATCCACGGGTTGTGACAGGACCCAATATAGAAGTGTCATCTGTGATCCTGCGCACCAGAAAACCGGCAAAGGGAAGCGAAGCACTTGGTGGCGTTGTCGCCAGCGGTGTGTTGCAGCAATTAGCATACCAACGCAGCATGCCATTGGGGCTGAGCTTCATGGCCGCTATGAATTGGCCTCCAGCGGTGATCTCAATCTCTTCCGGCGCCATCTGCAGAATATCGACGGCTCCGGGGGCTGGGTCCGGTTGTTTGAAGTACAACTGCGCGGCCCGGCAATCGCGGCAGAAGCATTCGACATGTGTTCCTTGCCGGACACCCCTTGCCGATACGCGCCCCTGCAGGCTGCCGCACCGACAGGAAAAGGCGAGACCGCTACGCGCAGGTTCGCTCATGGTGGTCAGGCAACTTTGTTGGTGTTCGCTGCGCTTCGGCGTGGCTTGCGGCTGTTTTCATTCATGAAATCAATCACAAGCGGGCGGATGTTGTCACGCCAACTGCGGCCTGCGAATATGCCGTAATGGCCTGCGCCGGGTTCCACATGGCTTGCCTTTTTGCTGTCGGGCAGGCCGGTGCACAGATCAAGCGCGGCGATACACTGACCAGGGGCCGAAATGTCGTCATTTGCCCCTTCGACCGTTTTCACTGCAACATTGGTGATCTTGGACATATCCACTTTGTGACCGGCTACGACAAACTCGTTCCTCGCAATCTCACGGTTCTTGAAGACGCGTTCGACTGTCGACAAGTAAAATTCGGCGGTCATGTCCATGACGGCCAAATATTCATCATAGAAACGGTTGTGCGCATCCAAGTCCGAGGCTTCGTCGCGGATGACCCGCTGGATCTGATCCGAAAACGCCTTGGAGTGCCGCTCGGCATTCATCGACATGAACGAGGCCAGCTGCAACAGGCCCGGATAGACCATGCGGCCAACACCTTTGTATTTGAAGCCAACACGCTGGATCATCGTCTCTTCCAACTGCCCCATTGTCACGCGCCGTCCAAAATCCGTCACATCGGTTGGGGTCGCATCCGGATCAACCGGCCCACCGATCAGGGTTAAAGTGCTGGGCTGGGCTTTTGGTTCGACTTCGGCCAAATAGGCTGTGGCCGCAAGGGTCAGAGGCGCAGGCTGACATACTGCAACAACATGCGTGTCTGGGCCTAGCTCTTTCATAAAATCGACAAGGTATAGGGTGTAATCCTCGACATCGAACTTGCCGGCAGACACAGGAATATCGCGCGCATTATGCCAATCGGTGATGTAGACTTCGCAATTGACCAAAAGGCTTTTGACAGTCGAACGCAGCAGCGTTGCATAGTGGCCCGACATCGGGGCGACAAGCAGCACCTTGCGCGGTTGTTCTTCGCGGCCGTTGACGCGAAAATGGACCAGATCGCCAAACGGGCGTTCCAGAACCGTTGTAATTTCGACCAGATGGTCTTTGCCGTCTTCGCAGGTGAAAGTGCGGATGCCCCAGTCGGGCTTCACAACCATGCGTTGGAAGGTGCGTTCTGTCACCTCGCCCCAGGCCGCCATCCAGTTGAAAGCGGGGTTGGGAACCATGGAAAACATCGGGTAAGAGGCCATCGCGCTGGCTGTGGCACCAAGCCATTGGTTGGTGTTGCGCATGGTTTCCATAAGGTCGTAGGTCATCATATAGCGCATAAATGGGGCCTCCTGAGTGTCAGTCTGATAGTTCGGACCATTCGTCGCTTTGCCCCCCAGCACCCACGACGTTATTCTGCATAGCAGCGAGGTTAGGGGGGAATTGTTAAAATGACAACAAGTGAAGACCAAATGCCAGACGTATCAGACGAACACATTGAACGCCTTAAAGAAAATATGGAAAAGGTCGAGCAACTCTCGAAGCGTTTGATTGAGGTCATGGCTACTAAAAAGCCTCACACACCTGCATTAGATGGCCCGAATCAAGAGCTTTTCGCACGAGCAGCAACGGCATATTGGGCCGAAGCTTGGCAAAATCCCGCCAAACTGTTGGAGCAGCAGATAGAATTCTGGGGAAAGTCTGTTCTGAACTTTGCTGAAGCGCAGCGTGCGTTGACAAAAGGCGAAGCGGATGACGAAATCTCCTCCCCCGGAGACAAGCGCTTCTCGAACCCCTTGTGGGAAACCAACCCTTACTTCCGTTTGATCCGTCAACAATACCAAACCAACGCCCAGGCTATTGCGCAAGCTGTCGCTTCGGTCGACGATCTTGATACCAAGGACAAGCGGCGCTTGCAGTATTTCTCGCAGCAGATCATCGACATGATGGCGCCGACCAATTTTCTGGCGACGAACCCGGATGCTTTGCAAAAAGCGGTCGAGACAGAAGGCCAATCGTTGATCAAAGGGCTGGAGAACCTTGTTGCCGACCTGGAAGCCAACGATGGCGAACTGGTGGTAAAGCTGGCGGACGAAAATGCGTTCGAGGTCGGCGGAAACCTGGCAACCTCACCGGGTGAAGTGGTCTATCGCAACCGGATGATGGAGCTGATTCAGTACAAGCCTGCGACAGACACTGTCTACGAGACACCAATCGTCCTGTTCCCGCCCTGGATCAACAAGTTTTATATCCTGGACCTCAAAGCACAGAACAGCATGATCAAGTGGATCACCGAGCAAGGCTACACCCTATTTGTTGTCAGCTGGGTCAATCCAGATGAAAGCTATGCCGAAACCGGCATGGAAGATTACATTCAGGACGGCTTTTTGACGGCAATCGACGTTGCCAAGAAGATCTGCAAGGTCAAACAGGTCAACGCGGTCGGCTACTGCATCGCGGGCACTACTCTTAGCCTGACTCTTTCGCTGATGAAGCAGCGCGGGGATAAGTCGGTCAAATCAGCCACGCTGTTCACGGCATTAACGGATTTTTCTGATCAGGGTGAATTCACGCCTTTCCTGCAAAACGACTTCATCGACGGGATTGAGGAAGAGGTGAACAAGGAAGGCGTGCTGCGCTCGTGGATCATGGCGCGCACGATGTCGTTCCTGCGGTCACGCGACCTGATCTATGGACCAGCCATTCGCAGTTACATGATGGGCGAGGTGCCTCCGGCCTTTGATCTGCTCTACTGGAACGGCGATGGCGCGAACCTTCCCGCGAAAATGGCCGTCGATTATCTGCGCGGCCTGTGTCAGCGTAACGAGTTCGCAACAGACGGTTTTGAGCTGTTGGGACACAAACTGTCCGTCAGCGATGTAGATGTGCCTTTGATGGCCGTTACATGCGAAACCGATCATATCGCTGCCTGGAAAGACTGCTACCGGGGCGTTCAGAAAATGGGATCGCGTTCGAAGACTTTCGTGGTTTCCGAGTCGGGCCATATCGCAGGCATCGTGAACCCTCCGAGCAAAAAGAAGTACGGACACTACACCAATCCAGACCTGAAACTGGATTCCGACACTTGGCTTAAGGAGGCAGACTTTCATGAAGGGTCCTGGTGGCCGATGTGGGACGCATGGCTGAAGAAACGGTCCGGGAAACAGGTGCCCGCACGCGTTGCCGGCGATTCGGAATACCCAAGCCTAGCTCCGGCTCCGGGTACCTATGTTTTGGCAAATCCAAACGCCTGATTTCATTTTGAAACTTAAATTTTTCTGCATCGCAGCAAGAAAAAACTTGCAATGCTGCGATGCAGCAATCATATTGTCCTCAAGCTGATGAAGCCCGGGGTGGGCCCGGACCGGCTAAAAGGATTAGGACAATGGCAAAGACCCAAGACTTTAGCGCGATCATGAAAGACATGATGGGCGCATTCCCGGTGGACACCACCGCAATGGAAGACGCATTCAAATCGACCGCTTCGCTGAACGAAAAGCTGTCGGGCGTTGCTTTGGAAGCTGCTGAGAAATCGGCCGAGATCTCGAACAAATGGACCAAGGACACCCTGGCCAAGCTGACCGAGATGTCGAAAGCAAAGACAGAGCCTGCTGACTACGCAAAAGCGGCAACCGATTTTGCAAGCGCGTCGGCTGAAGTCGCAGCTGAAAACCTGGCTGCTTTCGCTGAAATCGCGAAAAAAGTTCAGACCGAAACCGTCGAGCTGCTGATGGCTGCTGGCAAAGACGCTGCAGAAGAAGCAACTGCTGCTGTCAAGAAAGCAACCAACGACGTGACCACTGCTGCTAAGAAAGCCGCAGCGGCCAAGTAAGAACGTCCGCGATAGGCACCTTATCCTCCCTAAAGGTGCAATCGCGTTGGGCAGGTCCATTGACCTGCCCTTTCTTTTTGTGCTGCAGTCGCATAACCTGTGCTGCAACGCATCATCCTTGGGGAGGGTACCCGGTGTCGGACCAAGAAAAACCGCTGCTGATCAAGCGCTATGCCAGCCGTCGGCTGTATAACACCGAGACCAGCGATTACGTGACGCTCGAAGATATTGCGGGGTTTATCCGTGATGGGCGCGAGGTTCAGATCATCGACCTGAAAACCGGGGATGATCTGACACGTCAATATCTTCTGCAAATCATTGCTGAACATGAAAGCCGCGGTGAAAACGTACTGCCGGTTAATGTGCTGAACGATCTGGTCCGCAGCTATATGGTGCCGGGTGGGGGTATGATGCCACAATTCCTGCAAAGCTCGTTCGAGATGCTTCGTGAAAGCCAAAGCAAGATGATGGAGAATATGAGCGCCATGAACCCGATGTCGCAGATGCCGGGCTTCGACGCGCTGCAAGCGCAGCAACAAGCGTTCCTGAAAGCCATGACTGGTGGTTTGTCCAGCGGCTGGTCCTCGCCTGACGCGGAAGAGGAAAAGGCCGAGCCGAAAGAGGACCTGGACGACATCAAGAAACAACTGGCAGAGCTTCAGCAGAAGCTGTCCAAGCTGAACTGAAATCGAAAAGAAAAGGCCCGCAGTTAAGCGGGCCTGTTTTTTTAGGTGCCATAGACCGGCATCGGGCCGGTCACTTCGCCCACAGAAGCCAGCAGAATATCCGCGATCACATCCAGCTCTTCGCGTGTTAGTCGCACGGGAAGGCGCACGTCGCATGCTTTCATCAGCATGGCGCGGGTTTGGGGAAGCTCGAATTTCTCGGGCAAGAACTGCCAGTTCCAGAATGCACGGGCATTGTCCTCGCTCAGACCAAAGACCTGCACTTTCACACCACGTGCCTCGGATGCGGCGGCAAAGGTGCGAATCTCGGCCTCGTCCATGCCAACAAGATTGAACTGGATCGAGTCGGGCGCTCGCCTTTCAGGTGCCAGCGGTGCGGGAACATCGATATAGGGTGATGTGTTCAGGCGCTCGGCCACATAGTCGTGATTTGCCAGGCCGTCGCGAACACGGCGCGCAAGTTCAGGGATCTGAGGACGGATCACCGCCGCGCTCAGATTGCTGAGACGCAGGTTATACAGCGGCAGTTTGTTCTGCCAGCGGGCAAAGGCCTCTTCCAACTCGGACGAGTTGTCGCCGTGCGGAGTTTTGTGCTTCTTCCAGTTATGCTCATACGCGCCAGACATGATGACGGCGCGGGCCACCATATCAGCATCATCCGTGACCAGTATGCCGCCTTCGCCTGCGTTGATCATCTTGTAAGACTGGAACGAGAAACAGCCGACCTTGCCAATGGTGCCAATATTGCGGCCATGCCACGTGGTGCCCAGCGAATGTGCTGCGTCCTCGATCACCGGGATGTCGCGCGCGTCGCACAGGTCCATGATGGCATCCATGTCTGACGTATGTCCGCGCATATGGCTGATGATCACGGCTTGAGCGTTGCCCAGCTTGGCCTCGAAATCTACCATGTCGATGCGATAGTTTTCACCCACCTCGCACAGAACCGGAATGCAGTCCGCGTGCACGACAGAAGAGGGCACTGCGGCGAAGGTAAAGCCGGGTATCAGAACGCGTGCGTCGCGAGGCAAATCCAGCGCCTTGAGCGACAGGAACAGCGCGGCCGAGCAAGAAGAAACCGCAAGAGCGTATTTCGAACCCAGCAATTTCGCGAACTCGGCTTCCAGCAAGGCCACCGGGGCATCTTGCGGTGCGGTATAGCGGAACAGATCGCCTGATTGCATCAAGGCGTCGATGGCTTCGCGGGCGGCTGCGGGGATGGGTTCGGCGTCATGAACGTTTGGTGGAAGCGTCATATTTGGTTTTCCCGAATTCTATCTTTGGGAAAGATAAAGCTATTCACGTGGCAAGCCAAGCGCTCATTCCACGCTGCGGCGAGAATTCACCAATCTGTCATAATGTTTAAGTGGATCAGACCCCAAGACGGTCGCGCAGCGCGAACCAGGTCATCGCAAGTACCAGCAGCGGGTTGCGCAGGGCGGGTCCGCCGGGAAAGGGCAGGGCAGGCACACGCGCCATTGTATCGAACCCTTCAGCCTGTCCCTGTATTGCCATGGCCATGAGTTGTCCGGCATGTGTCGCAGTGCCGACGCCATGACCGGAATAGCCCGAGGCCGACAGGATATTTGGTGCCACGCGGGTAAGATAGGGCATTCGCCGCATGGTGATTGCGAGCGTCCCCCCCCAAGCATAATCGATTTTGACATCGCGCAGATGCGGGAAAATCTCGGTCATGGGTTTGCGAACCTTGGCGGCAATATCTGAAGGGAAACGGTAGCCATAGCTTTCGCCGCCCCCGAACAACAGCCGACCATCCGCACTCAGGCGGAAATAGTTCACAACGAACTTGGTATCAGCAACCGCGACATCCTGTGTCAAAACACGTGCGGCATCGCTGCCTAGTGGTTCGGTGGCGGCAATGAAGTTGTTGATGGGCATGACCCGAGAGGCCACAGAGCGATTGAGGTCGCCCAGATAGCCGTTACACGCCAGGATCACATGTTCAGCCCGAACAGTCCCGTCTGAGGTTCGGATCACCGCGGGCCGTGATTCACCAATCCCAGTGACTTCGGTGTTTTCGTAGATTCGCACGCCCGCTTTCGCCGCCGCGTGCGCCAACCCCAATGCATAGTTCAAAGGATGCAGGTGCGCCGCGCCCATATCCAGGTAGCCGCCTTTGTAAGCCGGGGACGGGCAGAGCGCGCGGCCTGCGTTTTCATCCAACAGCTCAATCTGATCATAGCCGTACCGGTCAGACAGGTGACCGGCATGGTCGTGCAGCTCTTTTTGCTCTGAAGAGCTTAGGCCCAAAACCGCAATTCCGGGTTTCAAGTCGCAGTTGATTTGGTGTTTGGCGATCAGGGACTTGACCAGATCCTTGGCGTCTTCGGCCAAATCCCACAGCTTGGTAGCATCTGCATCGCCAACAAGGCGTTCGAGATCTTCCTGATCCATCCGTTGCGCACTGCCCAATTGGCCACCATTGCGACCGGACGCGCCGAAGCCGACGCGATGGGCTTCGAGTAACACGACGTCGAACCCGGCTTCGGCCAGATGCAGCGCTGCTGACAGGCCGGTGTAGCCACCACCTACAACGCATACGTCTGCTTTGGTATCCTTTGACAGAGCAGGAAAACGTTCCATGGGGTTCGCCGTCGCAGCGTACCAACTGGCAGGGTATTCGCCCTTGCGGTCATTGGAGTAAAGCAGGTTCACGGCGTGTCTCAGACGTTGATCAACAGATGCTCGCGTTCCCACGGAGAGATGACCTGCAGGAACTCCTCGTACTCGGCGCGTTTTACGATGCCGTAGACGCGGGCAAATTCGGGCCCAAGGACCTCGTGCAGGGCCGTAGCCCCGTCAAACAGATCCAGCGCTTCCCCCATGACCTGAGGAATATCCCCTTCGCCTTCATAAGCGTCGCCATAGAACTGGCGGCGGGGGCGTTCCTGTTCGATCAAGCCTAGATAGCCGCAAGCCAGTGACAATGCGATGCCCAGATACGGGTTGCAGTCCATCCCAGCGATACGGTTTTCGACACGGCGCGCCGCGGGGCCAGAAAGCGGGACGCGGATGCCGGTTGTGCGGTTATCGCGGGCCCATTCCAGATTAATCGGCGCTGCATGGTCTTTCACATAGCGTCGGTAGGAGTTCACATAAGGCGCCATCACGGCCAGGCCGGCGGGCAGATGGTTCTGTAACCCTGCAATAAAGTGGTAGAACGCGTCCGTCTCACCGCCCTGCGGACCGGAGAAGAGGTTCTCTCCCGTTTCCATGTCGATGATCGAATGGTGGATGTGCATGGCCGATCCGGGCTCTTCCTCGATCGGTTTTGCCATGAAAGTCGCAAAACAGTTGTGGCGCAACGCAGCTTCACGGATCAGGCGTTTGAAGTAAAATACCTCATCCGCCAGCTTGATCGGATTGCCGTGACGCAGATTGATCTCTAGCTGTCCGGCTCCACCTTCCTGCGTGATGCCGTCGATCTCGAACCCCTGATGTTCGGCGAAATCATAGATGTCGTCGATCACCGGACCAAACTCGTCCACTGCTGTCATGGAATAGGCCTGTCGTGCCGCCGCCGGGCGGCCAGAGCGACCCATCATAGGCTTGATGCCCTGTGCCGGGTCGACATTGGGCGCGACCAAGAAAAACTCCATCTCGGGCGCGACAACGGGTTTCCATCCCTTGTCGTGATAGAGCTGCACAACACGCTTAAGAACATTGCGCGGGCTGTACGGTATAGGATTGTCGTCCCGGTCGTAAGCGTCGTGGATCACCTGCAGCGTCCAGTCTCCGGTCCAGGGCGCAGCGGAGGTGGTCGAGAAATCGGGTTTCAGGATCATATCCCGCTCGATAAAGCCATCTTCACCTGCGGCCTCGCCCCAGCCACCTGTGATGGTCTGGTAGAAAATGCTGTCGGGCAGGTGGAAATACGACTGCTTTGCAAACTTCGAAGCAGGCACAGCCTTACCCCGTGCGATACCAGGCAGGTCCGAGATGATGCATTCAACCTCGTCCAGCCTCTGTCCGTGGAAATACGCTTTGGCGGCGTCCGGCAGTTTATCAGTCCAATCAGCCATCAGGCTCTCTCTTTCTTTAGAAACTCGGCCATTTGGCGCGCGATTCTTGCATTGTCATCGGGTGCAGTTTCACGGTTTGCGGCTGCTCGCATAAGGTTATCGGGAACCACGCCTTTGCCGCGTGTCCGCATCAAGCCCGAAACGAATCCGTTAGAAAATTCTGGATGCGCCTGAACTGTCCAGATCGTGTCTCCATAGGCCAGCATCGCGTTTTCGCAGAATGCATTCCGTCCCAGAACACGAGCCTGATCAGGGAGTTGTACAACCTGATCCTGATGCCAGGCATTTAGCCAGACCTTGTCCCCATCATAGTCATACTCTGTCCGCCCCACGGCCCACCCGCCCGAGAATTTCTCGACCTTGCCACCCAGGGCCTGCGCAATGATCTGGTGGCCAAAACACACGCCAATGAGCGGCTTGCCGCTTTGGTGGATCTCTCGGACCAACGCTTCCAGCGGTGCAATCCAAGGCAGGTCGTCATACGCACCATGGCGCGATCCGGTGATGACCCAACCATCTGCATCATCGGCTCCGTTTGGGAAGACATTGTCCACAACCGCAAATGTTTCGAAATCAAACCCGTGGCCATCAAGAAGTTTGGGGAACAGAGCGTCGTAATCCCCAAATTCATCCTGCAGCACATCTGGGGTGTGGCCGGTTTGTACTATGCCGATTTTCATGTGACACCAAATTTGATCAAATTCATTCTAGCTGAGTTCGTGCAGGGCGGCAAGAGGGTCAAACCGCCTCAAGATAGCTCAGCCAGTGTGCCTCTGAAGGAATATTTTCAAATCGGGCAATCTCTTGCCGCTTGGTCATTGCCAGGTACCGGATCAGATCGGCCGGGAACAGGCGGGCAATCAGGGGATCTGCCTCAAACCGGTCTATTGCCGTGGACCAGTCTGGCATCAACTGCGGCAGGTCCGGATGATCGTAGGCGTTTCCGGTGATTGGGGCAGGGGGCTGCAGCCCGTCTTCGATACCTATTAGGGCTGCGCCCAGAACCGCGCTCAGCATAAGGTACGGATTGATGTCACCCCCCGCGACGCGGTGTTCAATGCGACGTGCTGCCGGCGCGCCACCCGGAATACGAATGGCCGCGGTTCTGTTCTCGTAGGCCCAGCACGCTCCGGTCGGCGCATGTGCGCCCGGCACAAGTCGCGTGTAAGAATTTCCATGCGGCGCAAAGATCAATGTGCTGCCAGGCATGGCCGCGACACAGCCCGCCACGGCGGATTTCAGAACCTCGGTGCCCTCAGATCCACCATTGTCGAACACGTTACGCCCGTCTCGATCCAGAACCGAGAAATGCACATGCATCCCGTTACCGGCATCATCCGCATAAGGTTTGGACATGAAGGTTGCCGCAAACCCGTGTTTGCGGGCCAGCCCCCGCGTCAAAGCCTTGAAAAGCCACGTATCGTCCGCACAGCGCATGGCGTCTTGGTGGTTCAGGTTTATCTCGAACTGGCCCACGCCGCTTTCTGAAATTGCAGTCTGCGCCGGGATTCCCATGTCGGCGCAACCGTCATACAGGTCAGTGAAAAACGCTTCGAAGGCATCCATTTCGGCAACTGATAGAACGGCCTCATGCGAAAGACGGCGACCGGTGATCGGATTCAACGGAGGCTGCGGTTGCGGGCCAGAGGCATCGACCAGAGTGAACTCTAGCTCGGTTGCAGCCAAAACCGACCAGCCACGCTGTGCATAGCGCTCCAACGTAGTGGCCAGGGCATGGCGCGGGTCTCCGGCAAACGGAGTCCCGTCGTCGTCAAAAAGGCTCATTGGAACCAGCGCCGTTTCATTTGCAAGCCAGGGAACCGGCACTGGTCCACGTTCCGTCGGGCGTAAGACGCCATCGGCGTCGCCTGTTTCAAAGACCAGAGGGCTGCCGTCGATATCAGCACCCCACAGATCAACGTTCAAGGCCGAGAACGGCATCCGCACCGCACCTTTTTCCAGCTTGTCTGCATAATTGGCGGGGACGCGTTTGCCACGCATCTGACCGTTCAGGTCACATGCGGCAACTCGGAAATTGTGCAGGGCGCTCAGGTCCATTGGGGGCTCCGTCGGTGCTATTCCCCCGAGATGTACTTCAATGGATTTGCTTTGTCATCAAATTTGATCAAATTGTGCGGGAAGCAAAAGGGCGTCGACGCAAGTAACGCCGAAGCCCTAAAGTTTTCGGTCAGGCGAATGTAACGCCGTTTTCCGCCATCGGCAGGGTCGTGACCTTAACGCCCGTCAGGGCGCGGATCGCATTCGCCAGCGCCGGAGCGGATGGGGGCGTGCCCGGCTCACCCACACCGGTCGGCGCCTCAGCCGAAGGAACGATGTGCACGTCGATGGCCTGGATGTCACTGATCCGCAGCGGCTCGTAATCCGGGAAGTTTGTCTGATCCACGGCACCGCTGGTCAGCGTGATCTGATCGCGCATGACGTGGCCGATGCCGTAACCGACACCACCTTCGATTTGCGCCTTGATCACGTCAGGATTCACGGCAATTCCGCAATCGACGGCACAGGTCACCTTTTCGATGCGTATACCGCTGTCCACGTCGCCGGACACTTCGACAACCTCGGCAACATACGAACCAAATGACTTGTGCACCGCGATGCCCTGCGCATGACCAGCCGGTGCATTTCCCCAACCCGCCTGTTCGATAGCCAGTTTCAGGACACCGGCCTTGCGGGCCTGATCGGCATTGGCCGCATCGTTCAGATGTGCAAGACGGAATTCAACCGGATCACGCCCTGCTGCTTCGGCAGCTTTGTCCATCATGGTTTCCATGACATAGGCCGTATGGGTGTGACCCACCGAACGCCACCACAAAAGCGAGGTCGCCTTGGCCGTGTCGGTCAAACCCAGCGACATGCCCGGGATGGCGTAAGGACTGTCTGCGATACCCTCGACCGAGCTGTGGTCGACGCCGTCATGGACCAGCACAGACTCAAACGGTGTGCCTTTCATGATCGACTGTCCCGCAACCTTATGCTGCCAGCCGACAACGTTGCCCTGACCGTCCAGTCCGACACGGACCTTGTGGCCGAAAGCAGGGCGGTAGTAGCCACCGCGGATGTCATCTTCGCGAGTCCAGACCAGTTTCACCGGACGCGTCCGATCAGTAAGTACAAAGGCCAAGGCGGCTTCGACCTGATAATCCGCATCCGGAGTGGCGCGGCGACCGAAGGACCCACCTGCAAGCAGTGTCTTGATCTGGATTTTTTCCGGAGGAAGCTGGAAAATCTCGGCGAAGGCGAAATGGGTGATCGTGGGGATTTGCGCGGCGTCGTGCAGCAAGATGCCACCATCTTCGGTTTGTTCGATGGTGCAGTTCATTGGCTCCATCGGGGCATGCGCCAGAAGCGGGAAGAAGAATGTCTCTTCGATCACCGTGTCCGCACCGTCGACTGCCTTCGCAACGGCTGCCATGTCCGCTTTATTCACATTGTGCTGTGGCTCGGCGTCCAGAGCGGCAAGAATCTCGGCCTCGATCTCATCCGAATTGCGCGTTTCGGCTGCGGATATGTCCCACTCGACCTCAAGCGCATCACGGGCCTGAATCGCAGCCCAGGTGTTTTCGGCGTAGACAGCGACGCCCGCATTGTTGGGCAGAGTCGCAGCGTTGATGAAGCCCTTAATCTCTTTCGCGACACTATCGTCAAAGCCAGTAACAGTGGCACCGCGCGCCTCAGGGCGTTTGATCATGGCGATCATCTGGTTGGGTAAATGCAAATCCATACCATAGATCGCCTGACCGTTGCCCTTGATGGCTGAATCCTTACGGCGCACATCCGGGTTGCCGATCAAACGAAACTCTGACGGATCTTTCAGGCGCGGCTCTGCCGGAGCTTCGAGCTGCGACGCAGCCGCCACAAATTCGGCGATTGGAGCTTCGTTGCTGCCCGCCTTCACAACACCTTCATCGATCGTCACGCCCGACGCGTCCACGCCCCAGGCTTGCGCGGCGGCTGTGATCAGCATCTCACGCGCAGCGGCACCGGCCTGGCGGTATTGCTGCCATGAGTTGGCGATAGCGGTCGAACCGCCGGTACCCTGGGCCTGACCAAATGCAAGGTTGGCGTAAACTTGGGGGTTAGACGGTGCAAAGTCATAATCGATCTGGTCCATCCGCAGGCCGATTTCTTCCGCAATAATCGTCGGCAGACCGGTCGCTGGGCCTTGACCCATTTCAAAATGCTTCACGATCGCAGTCACGGTGCCGTCGGCATCAATCCGCACAAACGGATTGAGCTGAACGTTCTCGGACGACGCTGCGGCAATCGCGCCATCGGGACGCGCACCAACCAGCAGAACCGCACCTGCGGCAGCTGCACCCTTCAGAAACCCCCTGCGGGAAGTGTTGATAGTCATGAATCAGGCCTCCAGAATTTCAGATGCACGCTGGATACCGGCGCGGATACGTTGGTAGGTCGCGCAGCGGCAGGCGTTGCCGTACATGTATTCGTCGATCTCTTCGGCGCTGGGCTTGGGGTTCTCAGACAGTAGGCCAACGGCCGACATGACCTGACCAGACTGGCAGTATCCACATTGGACGACATCAAGCTCGACCCAAGCTTGCTGGACGGCCGAGCCGATCTTGTCCGCACCGATCGCTTCGATTGTGGTGATCTCGGCATCTTCAACATCTTCGATATACGTCTGGCACGAGCGGACGGGTTCTCCGTTCAAATGCACCGTGCATGCGCCACAAGAGGCAACGCCGCAGCCGAATTTGGTTCCGGTCAGTTTCAGTTCATCCCTGATTACCCAAAGCAAGGGGGTGCCGGGTTCGGCTTCGACCGTATGCGTCTCGCCGTTCAGTTTCAGATTTATGGCCATGAGGGGGTCTCCGTGTTGGCTTGTTGCCCGAGTCGGTAAACTGGCGGGTTTACATGTGGCACAATACTTCACGCCTGTAAACTCCTGCGTTTACCTAGGGTTTGACCGGCCCCCGTCAATAGGTCTATAGCTCGGGTATGAATGAATGCAGCACACCGAATGCGTCCAAGTCCGCACAGATCATCGAAGCTGCCGTGGCCGAGTTCCAGGAAAAGGGTTTTGCCGCAGCAAGCATGGATCGCATTTCTGCGCGGGCCGAAGTGTCGAAGCGTACGCTGTACAAGTATTTTGAAAGTAAAGAAAATCTGTTCCGGTCTATCGTGATCGAATTGTCCAGCCGTTTTGCCGAGGTGCTGGAAATCCGGTATGAAAAGGGTCGCGATATTCGCGAGCAACTCACCGAGCTGGCTTGGGCCGAGGGACGAATTCTAATGCTGCCGGATGTCATTGCGATGGCGCGGATGGTCATCAGCGAAACCTTGCGCAACCCTGTGCTCGCGGCTGAGGCGCAGGGCAAACTGGATAAGACCGCTACATTTATCGCCATGCTCAAAGATGCGGCTGAAGATGGGCAGCTGAGAATCGACGACCCCGAACAGGCCGGGCAAGAGTTTATCGGCCTGATCAAAGCACGCGCCTTCTGGCCTTTATTGTTTACCGGCGGAACGCTGACCAAGGCTGAGATGGAGGACACGATCGAAAGCAGTGTTCAGATGATGGTCAGCAGATACGGCATCGATCCGGACTTGCCCGCCTCTTGAGCGCATGTGGGTGTCGCGTAGGCCACACATTGCGTCAACAACACTGCACCGATCCAGCTTAACCTTTCGCAATGCGCAGCGGCTTGCGGAAAATAGATGCAGCTATCGAATTCTTCCGAAATCGGCCAATCGGCATTTAAAGAATGTGCGCTTTGCCAACCAGCCCTAACCATCCAACTGCAACTCAATTTGGGGCTTCAGAAGCGGCGGTCCCATGGCGTCTGTCGGCCGCGCGAAATCCTTGGCATTCTGTCCTGATCGAAAAGAACGCGACCCAACATCGGATTTCAAATGATCAATACGACGGCTGAGTGCTGATTTCGGTGTTTTCAGTTCTTAGGCGGTACAACGAAGTCCCGAAATCGCGCTACCACTTCAAGGGTTAACAGTGAGCTCTTGGGTGGCAATTTTCGTAAGTGGAAGATCATATCAATTTTGGTATGAGTATGAGCACAAAAAAGCAATGGGAATGCAAAGCAAAACAGTTCTAACTCTCTACCAGGTTTCTCCAAGGGAACAGATGAGCGATGAACAGTTACGTAAAGCCACCCAAGTGGGAAAACCCCAAGGTCAAGCTCTTTCCGCATCAGGTTGGTTTTACTTGTCCTCCGCATGACTTTGACGCGGCCCCGTCTGATTTCTTGCGCATGTCACCACGCAGTGTCGGTGTGCACGGCCGTATGCTTCATGTGCCGGACTATGCTCACCGGCTGGATCAACGCAAAAAGAACTTCGGCCTGCTGGAAGAATTCATGGAATGCATGGCCAACAACGGGGCGGACGTCTGTGGGCAGGTCGGTTCAAATTGGGTGCATGCCAGTGGTCTGGGTGTAGAAGGTATCCGTCAGCATATCGAAATGCTGAGCGACAAGTACGAAACACCGTTTCACATGGCAGGCTATTCGATGGTTGAAGCGCTGCGTGATCAGAATGTGGAAAAGGTCGCGCTCAACGCCTGCTATCACAGGGACACTTGGTATCAAGGCACAGTTGGGTTCTTGAAAGAAGCCGGGTTTGATGTGGTCTGGGCCGGTAACTTTTTTGATCAGGGTTGGTTCAACAGCCAGGAAGCGGTCGATGCGTGCATTTGGTGTTTTGAAGAAGAGCTGATCTACAAGTCCTTCGATTATACTGCCGACAAGGCCCCCAATGTCGATGCTTATCTGATCAACGGGATGAGCAATTATCGCCGCTCGTCCGACGGTATTGCCCAGCGTCCGGTTCACTATGAAGTCGAACTGGAGAAACGGCTTGGCAAGCCGGTCATCGGCCATGACACCGCGCTTTACTGGCGCATTTTCAAAACCCTGGGCTTGGCTCCGGAAACCCAGCAGGGCAGCCTGCTCTCCTCATTGAAAGACTGAAGCGAATGCACAAGATTGTAGCTCTTTGGGCGATTCCCCGCTCTACCTCGACCGCGTTTGAATGGATGATGCGCCAACGTGGCGATCTGGATTGCCTGCATGAACCATTTGGCGAAGCCTGGTATCAGGGTGAAGACCCAATGTGGCCGCGTTTTCAGGAAGGTGAGGTCACAACCCCCGGCCTGACACTGGAAAGTGTGTGGGACGATATCAAAGCCCGTGCCGCAAAAGGGCCGGTCTTCATCAAGGATTTCCCCCATTATATCAACCATATGTGGAACCCCGAATTCTTGTCGCATTTCACACATGCTTTCCTGATTCGCGACCCGGCCAAGACGATTTCGTCCATGTACAACAAATGGCCGGATTTCGATGAGCTCGAGGTCGGGTTCCCCGAGCAGCGCGCTTTGTTTGATCTGCTGACAGCCTTGAACGGCGGCAAAAAACCTCCGGTTGTTGACAGTGACGACCTGCTGGAAAACCCGCATGACATGACCCGGGCATTCTGCGATGCGGTTGGCATCCCCTTCGTCAAAGAGGCTCTGACCTGGAAAGCTGGTGGCGACCCGTCCGAGCATAGTTGGTGGGACGGTGGGTCTTTTCATGCCAACCTGGCCCAGTCTACCGGTCTGAAACCTCAAAGACGTAAGTACGTTGAAGTGGCTGATGCCCCTGAACGCGTGCGCCGTGTGCACCGTCGGATGAAGCCTCACTATAATCACCTGTACAAGCACCGCATCCGCGTGTCGGAAAATGCCTGAAAAGAAGCAAGATGAAAAAGCGAGTCAAAACAGCGGCGGTTCCACGCCCCGCTAAGGTTATGCCTTACGGTCCAATCCCGGAACTTTATGTGTCCTATGAGTCTGCTCAGAAACTTAAGTTCGAAG
>NZ_WQGD01000020.1:0-51548 GCF_013034475.1 Ruegeria sp. HKCCA6837 | reverse complement strand
CCCACCAGTCCCCGAAACTCTAGTCCGAAATGGCCCAGAACACGGGGGCTAGACACTTGGGCGTGCACGGAGAGGTCAGCACTTTTCGGGAAGTACTGGCGCAGGAGACGGTTAGTGTTCTCGTTTGTGCTACGTTGCCATCGCCTGACCCCAATAAGGCTAAATTGGATATGTGGTACAGAATGAATGGAACTCATGCTTGATTTGAATGCTAACTAAAGCAAACCGCAGTCCCGCTCGAAAACCCCGCGTCTACCTTTATTGATCTAACAGGCAATTCTTCGATCTATTGCGGTTCAACTTCGAATGCTCCCTGACCAAGTCAGCCAACTCTGGCCTGCATGAACCGCAGTTCTTTCCAGCCTGAAGAGCATCTCCGATATCGTCCACATCGATCAAACGTTTGTCGCGAATGGCGTCGATGATGGTTTTTAGTCCGACCCCAAAACACGAACAGACGATTGGTCCACAGTCTTCAGAAGCAGCAGATGACCGGCCAGACAGAATCTGATGGAGTGAGACCTCAGGCAAAGTTGCCAAATATTCTCGCATTAGTGTGATAGGTTGGCGGGAGATGAAGAGCGCCGCCAAAAGGCGCTTTCCGTCAGACAGCGCGATCCTGTGCGAGCCGCGTTTGGAATCTTTGATTGAAGTCACTACAGCATCGGGAAGTCCAAACCACTCGCGGGCTTTGTGTTCCCAATCGTCAATGTCTTGCTTCCCTGCTAACTCGATCCTGTAACCTTTGGCCGTTTTGCTCATTGCCCAGTATTCTGCCGTAGGTGAGGCCGCATCGACGGACACGGCGAAACCGTACCACGAAGCATTCACACGTCGCACCGAAACAGCCGCCGCCTTGCTCTCAGGTTGTCCAGAGACTGGATCAACTACACTTGGAACAAGCGCATCCACACGGGCTGTTGGCGCCGTTTCACCTGTCCAGTGAATAGGAGCAAACACTTGACCTGGCGCGACTGCGTCTGTGATGCGAAGTCGAAAGATACCGCTTCCTACTACGCTGTTGAGTTCGACCAAATCTGCGGCAGCAAGGCCCAACCGATCGACATCATTCGGATTTACCTCGACATATGGTTCGGCCAAATGGGCCGAAAGACGGGGTGACAACCCAGACCGGGTCATAGTGTGCCACTGATCCCGGTTTCGTCCCGTATTCAACATAAACGGGTATTGTTCAGAAGTCGTCGCTTGAGGTGCACGATGGGTAACAGGGACAAAACGTGCTTTACCATCAGGATGAAAAAATTGCGCATCACCGAAAAAACGACCATCCGATTTGCGAGATGTCGTCGGCCACCGTGTCGGGCTCAGCGCTTCGTAGCCCGCGTCATCAATGTCCGAAAATTCTGTAATGTCCAGGTCTTTGCCAAATGCCACGGCAAGCGAGGTCATATTTGCGAATTCTCGAAAAATCTGCGCCGGTGTCTCATAACTGAATGCCTCGGCCCACCCCATGCGGCGGCCCACCTCGGCCATAACATCCCAATCTGCGCGTGCTTGTCCCGGAGGTGACAGAACGGCGCGTTGTCTGCTGATTGTGCGGTCTGAATTGGTTACTGTACCGCTTTTTTCGCCCCACCCCGCAGCGGGCAACAAAACGTCTGCACCGCGTGCGGTGTCTGTTTGGGCAGTCAGGTCACTTACAACTGTGAATGGACATTTTTCGATAGCCGCCATCACTCGGTCTGCATCAGGCATGGTAGCCGCCGGATTGGTGTGGATGATCCAAAGTGCTTTTATCTGACCGCCTTCGACAGCGCGAAACAGGTCAACAGCTTTGAGCCCCTGCTTCTCTGGCATCTTTGGCGCCTTCCAGAAGTCCTGGACGGCTGATCTGTGTGCTTCGTTTTCGATATCCAAGTGACATGCGAGCATGTTGGCCAAGCCACCGACCTCTCGGCCCCCCATAGCGTTAGGCTGACCGGTGACCGAGAACGGACCCATCCCTGCGCGCCCGATCCGCCCGGTGGCCAGATGGCAGTTCAGGATCGCGTTAACCTTGTCTGTTCCGCAAGAGGATTGGTTTACGCCCTGACTGAAGATCGTAACAACGCGCTCAGTCCCAATCCACAGGTCACAAAAAGCCTCAATCTCATCGGGGTTGAGCCCGGTCGCGTCAGAATCGTCAAGCTGCGCCAGCTCGAGTGCTTCGAAGAATCCAGTGCTGCGATCCAGAAAATCCACTGCCACATGCCCGGTCTGGTGAATTCTGCTCAACAACCGGTTAAATAGCGCAACGTCGCTGCCGGGTTGCAATGCCAAATGCAAATCGGCTTGATCGCAGCTAGCGGTTCGGCGTGGATCAACGACAACAATCTTCGTGCCGCGCGCCTGACGCGCAGCCTTGACGCGTTGGTAAAGAACGGGATGGCACCAAGCGAGATTCGAGCCAACCAAAACAACCAGATCAGCCTCTTCCAGATCCTCATAGGTTCCGGGTACTGTATCTGTCCCGAAGGCGCGTTTGTGCCCGGCCACGGTTGAAGCCATGCAAAGCCGCGAATTGGTGTCGATATTCGCCGAGCCCATGAAGCCTTTCGTCAGCTTGTTGGCAACATAGTAGTCCTCGGTCAGCAACTGTCCTGAAACATAAAAAGCCACGCTGTCCGGACCATGCTTCTTGATAGCTGCAGAGAACCGATCTGCGACCAATTGCAAGGCATTGTCCCAACTGGTGTCTTGGCCAAAGACGCGAGGAACCAGCAACCGGTGTTCCAGCCCGACGGTTTCACCCAAAGCCAGTCCTTTCGAGCACAAACGACCGTAGTTCGCCGGATGATCCGGATCGCCGCGAACGGTCAAACCTCCGACCCCATCGGGCCGTAGAAGCACACCGCAGCCGACCCCGCAATAGGCGCAGGTCGAGCGAACCTCGGGCAGACCACTTCCATCCATCAGGCTGCGCTCCGCCGGGTAATCGCGCCGTCGTCCAGTAGAATACGGCCATCCTCAAGGCGCACCGGATAGGTGGTGATGCGGCCATCATCAGCGCCCTGTGCCTCGCCGGTATTAAGGTCGAAGACCCAATTGTGCAAAGGGCAGGTCACCGATTGCCCGTGCACGATACCCTCAGACAGTGGACCGCCGTTGTGCGGACAGCTGTTGGTCGCGGCATAGACATCCGCCTCGGCTGTGCGGAAGACTGCGATGCAGCCGATATGTGTTTTCACCAACCGCGCCCCGCGTAGGGGCACCTCGTCGATATGTCCAATGTCGATCCAGCTCATTCAGCGGCCTCCAGTGTGAAATCAGCAATCGGCGCGTAGGTCTGCGCTTTTTCTTTGACGTGTTCGGCCCATGGATCTTTTCGGTAGATGCTTTGCGACAGTTCGAACCGGGCGACCAATGCGGCGCGGTTTTCAACGTCGTCGACGACCTGAGCTTTGACCCAATCCATGCCCACCTTGCCCAGCCATTTATACAGTCGATCCAGATATTTACCGCCTTCTCGATAGGCCTGCGTGACGGCCATCACGACCTCGGTCGCTTCTTCTTCGGTGGGAACTTGACAGAGTAACTCGGTCTCTTTGACATCCATCCCTGCGGCCCCGCCGATGCTTATCTGATAGCCAGAGTCGACGCAGACGACGCCGATGTCCTTACAGGTCGCCTCGGCGCAGTTTCGAGGGCAGCCGGATACGGCCAGCTTCAGCTTATGCGGCGTCCACGACCCCCAGAGAATTTTCTCTAGCTTGATACCCAGACCAGTGCTGTCCTGCGTGCCAAACCGGCAATGATCGGTTCCAACACAAGTTTTGACCGTGCGCAGACCCTTGGAATAGGCATGGCCCGAGACCAGACCGGCCTGGTTCAGATCCGACCAGATCGCAGGCAGGTCTTCCCCTTTCACGCCCAGCAAATCGATGCGCTGACCACCTGTAACCTTCACGGTCGGTACATCGTATTTGTCCGCCGCATCGGCGATAGCGCGCAATTCATCGGGGGTGGTTATGCCACCCCACATACGCGGCACAACGCTGAACGTGCCGTCCTTCTGGATGTTGGCGTGCTTGCGCTCGTTGACGAAGCGGCTTTGTGGGTCGTCTTGATACTCCAGTGGCCAATCGGCCAGCAGGTAATAGTTGATCGCCGGTCGGCAGACATGACAGCCATTGGGCGTTTTCCATCCCAACTCCTGCCAGACAGCGGCCTGGCTTTTCAGCTCTTGGCCCTTGATCAAACGCCGCACATCCTCATGCTTGAGGTCGGTACAACCGCAGATCGGTTGCGCGGTCGGTAATTGGAAAGCGTCGCCCAAAGTGACTTGCAAGACCTGTTCGACCAGCCCCGTGCAAGTTCCGCAAGACGCGCTGGCCTTGGTGTTTGCGCGCACCGCGCCCAGATCCCCGGCCCCGGCATTGATCGCCTCGACAATCTCGCCTTTGCATACGCCGTTGCAGCCGCAAATCTCCGCCTCAGGCGGCAATGCTGCAACGGCTGAGAGAGGGTCCGCGGTGTCGCCCCCCTGATAGGCCGGGCCGAAGATCAGCGTTTCTCGCATCTCCTCTATGCTTGTGCCATCTTTGATCAGGCCGAAGAACCAACTGCCATCGGCCGTATCGCCGTACATCACAGCGCCGACAAGACGATCCTCTTCGATCACAAGGCGCTTATAGACACCGCGTGAAGGATCGCGGAAGACGATGTCCTCGCGTCCCGATCCGTCCGCGAAATCCCCCGCGCTGAACAGATCACAACCGGTGACTTTCAACTTGGTCGAGAGGGTCTTTTGAACGAATGCCGCCTCTTCCTCGAGCAACGACTGCGCTGCTACCTTGGCTTGATCGTAGAGCGGCGCAACAAGGCCGAAGACTTCTCCGTCATGTTCGACGCATTCGCCGACAGCATAGACATCCGGGTCCGAGGTCAGCATCTGGTCATCCACATGAATGCCGCGCCCGGTGGCCAGACCAGCCTCTTGTGCCAGCGCCGTATTCGGGCGGATGCCCACCGCCATGACCAGCAGATCACAGGGCAACTTGCTCCCGTCATCCAGCAACAGAGCGCGGACCTTGCCGTCTTCCCCAAGGACTTCCTTGGAATTCGCTTGCAGGCAGATCTTGATGCCTTTGTCTTCCAGCGACTTCTTCAGCAGATAGCCTGCGGCCTCATCCAGCTGACGCTCCATCAGATGACCCATAATGTGGACCACGGTGACGTCTACTCCTTGCGCGGCCATGCCCGCCGCAGCCTCGAGACCCAACAAACCGCCGCCAATCACAACGACCTTGTTGTCCGGGCCCATGCCCATCATCCGCTGGGTGTCTTCCAGATCGCGATAGGCAATCACGCCTTCTAGATCATGACCGGGCAAAGGGATCATGAACGGGCTCGACCCGGTGGCAATTACCAGCTTGTCGTAAGGCACATGTCCGTTCTCGCCCTCGACCACCTTCATCTCACGATCGATTTTCTCAACCTTCTCACCAAAGCGACAGGCGATACCACGCGCGGCGTACCAGGCATCGTCATGGGTTACGATCTCTTCGTATGTCTTCTCACCCGATAGAACTGGGCTAAGCATGATCCGGTTGTAGTTCCCGCGCGGCTCGGCGTTGAACAGGGTGATGTCGAACGCGTCCGGCGCGGCGTCGGTCAGGTGCTCCAGCACCCGACCCGAAGCCATGCCTGCGCCAATGACTACAAGTCTTTGCTTCATGATTTCACTCCGCTGCAATCGCCTTGGGGGCGGGTGTTTTGGGTTTGGCGCCATGTTCGTATTCTTCCAGAAAATCGAGGACTTCCTGCCTGTAGGCGTAGTAGTCTGGGTGCTCCAACAAGGCTTTGCGCGTGCGTGGGCGTGGCAGGTCGACCTTGGTGATCTTGCCGATGGTCGCTTGCGGGCCGTTGGTCATCATCACCACGCGGTCGGCCAGAAGGATCGCCTCGTCCACATCATGGGTCACACAGATCGCGGTGACTTTGGTGCGGGACCAGACCTCCATCAGCACTTCCTGCAATTCCCAGCGCGTGAGGCTGTCGAGCATTCCAAAAGGTTCATCCAGCAACAGGAGTTTGGGAGATAGGGCAAAGGCGCGGGCGATGCCGACGCGCTGCTTCATGCCGTTCGACAGGTCAGAGGCGGATTTGTCCATCGCATCAGCCAATCCGACGCGTTCCAGATAGTACTCCACCACGTCCTGCCGCTCGGCAATGCTGGCCTTGGGATAGACCTTGTCGACACCGATCGCGACGTTCTCCTTGGCGGTCAACCAAGGGAACAGGTTGGGCGACTGGAACACCACGGCGCGTTCTGGGTCAGCCCCTTCGACGTGACGGCCGTCCAGCTTGATCGCGCCTTTCGAAATGTCATTCAGCCCGGCTGCCATGGTCAAAACGGTGGACTTGCCGCAACCTGAATGGCCGATCAGCGAGATGAACTCGCCCTTGTCGATCTTCAGGTCGAAATCCTCGACCACGGTCAGAGGACCTTTGGGCGTCGGATACACCTTGTGTAGCTGTGAAAAGTCGAGGAAGCGGCTCTCGATCATCCCCTTTTGGGCCTCGGCGACCGCCGTTGGAACTCCGTGGATCGGGGTGACATCCGGCAAGATGCGCGAGCCTTCGACCTTGGCCTCGATCCCCACATCCATCAGGTATTTAGTGACTTCAGCGCGCAGGTGTTTGAAGGTCTCATCGTTGTTCATCGCCCCACGTTCACGTGGGCGCGGGATCGACACGCGGAACTCTTGCCCCAATGTCCCATCAGGGTTCAGAGCGATGATACGGTCCGCCAGAATGATCGCCTCATCCACGTCATTGGTGATCAGCACGCAGGTCTTCTTGTCGGCTTCCCAGATATTTTCGATCTCATCGGCCAGATTGGCGCGGGTCAGGGCGTCGAGCGCCGACAGCGGTTCATCCAACAACAAAACTTCGGGGTTCATCGACAGGGCACGCGCCACGTTGACCCGCTGACGCATCCCTCCCGACAATTCTGCCGGGCGGCGCGAAGCGGCATGGCTGAGGCCTACCATCTTGACGTAGTGCGCGACTTTCTCGGCTTTCTCGGCCTTGCTTAGGCCGGGAAAGACCGTATCCACTGCCAGACCCACATTGCCGCTAACCGTCAACCACGGCATCAAAGAGTAGTTCTGGAAGATCACGCCGCGTTCGGGGCCCGGCCCCTTGATCGGGGCACCTTTAAAGGTGACCTCGCCATTCGAGGGCATATCCAGGCCGGCCATCAAGTTGATCAGGGTCGTCTTACCGGTGCCCGAAAACCCGAGGATCACCAGAAATTCGCCCTCTTGTACGTCCAGATTGATGCCCTTCAAAACATCTGTGCGCGCGGTGCCTACACCAAAGGATTTCGAGGTGTTTTTGAAGCTCAGAATGCTCATCGCGCTCACCGATTATTCGTGAAGGTAAACAGGGATTGCAGCGCGTACATCACCCGGTCCAGCAGGAAGCCGATAATGCCGATGGTGAAGACTGCAACCATGATCTTGGCGAGCGAACTGGAGGAACCGTTCTGGAACTCATCCCAGACAAATTTGCCCAGACCGGGGTTCTGCGCCAGCATTTCCGCGGCGATCAGAACCATCCAGCCGACACCCAGTGACAGGCGCAGGCCGGTGAAAATCAGCGGCAGCGCTGAAGGCAGCACCAGCTTGGTGATCTTGGTATAAGTGTTCATTTTCAGAACCTTGGAGACGTTCACCAGATCTTTGTCGATGGATGCCACACCAAGTGCGGTGTTGATCAAGGTGGGCCACAGCGAACACAGCGTCACGGTAATGGCCGAGATCAGGAAGGATTTGGCAAACCAGCCGTCATTGGTCACGTATACCGCCGAGACGATCATGGTCACGATCGGCAGCCATGCCAGAGGTGAGACCGGTTTGAAAATCTGGATCAGCGGGTTCAGCGCCGCATTTGCGGTGGGCGACAGACCGGCGGCGATCCCAAGCGGAACGGCAACAACGGTCGCGATCAGGAACCCGAAGAACACGGTTTTGATCGAAGTCCAGATTTGCTGATAGTAGGACAGCGCACCGGTGTAAGCGACTTGTTTAACCTCATCTGCGCGGCCTGCATCGATCAGTTTTTGATTCCGTTTCTCGACCATCGCCTCAAACTTGGCGCGTTTGGCAGCCTTCGCCTGCGCGTCCTCGTTCAAGTTGATCATTTCTTCCCAGACCTGAGCCGGTCCGGGGACCGCACCCAAAGAGGTTTGCACTTTCGGGGCAAGCGTCCCCCACAGCAGCAGGAACGCGCAGATCGACAGCAGGGGGACGATCAGCAACCGCCAGATCTCGGTCATCTGGGCGCGCGGGTTGTCCCCGGCGGCGGCTTTCAGAACAGGCGTGGCCCAGCTGAGGCCCAGCACTTGGAACCATTTGTCGGCCGCGTTGATGCGGGTGAAAAGGCGGGCGCGACGTTCCTCTCGGGCTGCGTCAGCGTTGAATTCGGGATCGACCGTTGTCATCTGATGTGTCCTTGCGATGGCGGGGCACTTTGGAAACCGCACCCAGCGCTGGCCGGGCGCGGCGCTTCGAGCTTAGCCTTGTACGTCCGAGCCGACGATCTTCTGATCGCCTTTCAGACCGATGGACAGGCTTTCGAGATAGGCGTTGGGGGTACGACCGTCATAGGCGATGCCGTCGATGATATCCTCTGCCGGGGTCGGCGCTTTGTAACCATCGCTTTCCCAGGGGAAGTCGGCTTCATTCGCAAGGCCTTCGTCGACCAGCAGGCGTGCGGCCTCCAGATAGATTTCTGGCTTGTAGACGGACTTGGCGACCTCGTCATACCAGCTGTCTGGCTTGGCGTCGGCGATCTGACCCCAGCGGCGCATCTGGGTCAGGTACCAGACCGCGTCCGAATAGAAGGGATAGGTCGCATTGTAGCGGAAGAACACGTTGAAATCGGGAACCTCGCGTTTGTCACCTTTTTCATATTCAAATGTGCCGGTCATCGAGTTGGCGATGACGTCGTAATCCGCGCCCACATATTCCGGGCGGCTCAGGATTTCGACCGCTTCAGGGCGGTTGGCGTTGTCGTTCTCATCCAGCCAAATCGCAGCGCGGATCAAAGCCTTGGTCACGGCCAACGTGGTGTTGGGATACTCTTCGGCGAACTCGGCAGTGATGCCAAACACCTTTTCAGGGTTGTTCTTCCACAGCTCATAGTCCGTGATCACCGGTACACCGATACCCTTGAAAACAGCCTGCTGGTTCCACGGTTCACCCACGCAGTAACCGTAGATCGTGCCGGCCTCCAACGTGGCAGGCATTTGCGGTGGAGGCGTCACGGACAGGAACACATCCGCGCCAATCTGACCGGTCACGTTTTCGGGGCTGTAGTAACCGGGGTGCAGACCACCGGCGGCAAGCCAATAGCGCAACTCGTAATTGTGGGTCGAAACCGGGAAGACCATGCCCATGTTGAACGGCTTTCCTTCGGATTTGTACTTCTCGACCACCGGAGCAAGCGCCTCGGCGCTGATCGGGTGCTGTGGGCGACCATCTTCCATCTTTGGGATGTTGGGCTTCATTTCTTCCCAAATCTCGTTCGAGACGGTAATACCGTTGCCGTTCAGGTCCATCGAAAACGGTGTGATGATATGGGCTTCGGTCCCGTAGCCAATAGTGGCCGCCAGCGGTTGACCGGCCAGCATATGCGCGCCGTCTAACTGGCCGTCGATCACGCCATCCAGCAGTACTTTCCAGTTGGCCTGCGCCTCAAGCGTGACGAAAAGGCCCTCGTCCAGAAAATAGCCGTTCTCATAGGCCACGGCCAGCGGCGCCATATCGGTCAGTTTGATAAAGCCAAAGGTCAGTTCGTCTTTTTCCAGTTCCAATTCAGCCAATGCCGGAGATACAAGCGCTGTAGACGCAGCGAGGCTCAGAAGAAGCTTTTTCATATCGATCCCTTTCGGTTTAGCCCAACCCCTTGGGCAAACAAAAAAACCGCCGACACACACCGCCAGGAGGAGTTGGCGGTTGGTCGAGCGGCTTTGCTCTCGTGAGGTGCCCAATACTTTGGGCGAATTCTGTCGGTGGGCGTCGTTGCCTGCCGATGTCCTGATTTAGGCATCCTTGAACCGGGCCGTCATCCGCTTTTGGGCATCAGGATGTGAATTTTCTGCGATGCAGCGTGAATTCATGCTGCATTGCAAAAAAATTAGGCACTCTCATCCTGCGGGCTCGAAAATGCGACGGTCAAAAAAAACATTGGGCGGCAGAATCAGGCTTCCGTTTACCGAGGCCACCGCGGTCGCCTCGGGCAGCGCACCTTCTAGCTTCTCCGACGCGCCGGGAGTTTCGACACCCAAGCCGACAAGCTCGCGTCGATACAGATCGCTGCGAAAGACCCGGGCGGCCTGACGTTCGGCAGTGCTGACATCGATCCCATTCCGTTTCGCCAGTTGATGCGCGATCCACTTGGCCTGACTGCGCCATGGGAAACTCGCGGCACCGTCAAAGAATTCAACAAAACCGTCCACCTGCCGCTGCTCACCGCTCGCCGAGATGGTGAACTCTCCCATAAGGGCGCGGTCAATCAGTTCCGGTGACACGTTGAGGTATGCCTTGCGCGACAACATTTCGGACGCGGTGGTCCGGCTGTCGGCCTTCGACAGCCAGCGCCCGGCTTTCCAAACCGCGCGCATGAGGCTACCCAGCAGGTGTGGTTCGGTCTCTGCCCAATCGTTTCGGACCGCCAGCACCTTTTCCGGTGCGCAGGTCCAAATCGCTTTACCCGGTAGCAACAGTGCACCAACATTATCGTCCGCGGCGTAAGAGCCCCACGGCTCGCCCACGCAGAACGCATCGATCTCGCCACCGGCAAGGGCCTGCGCCATCAATGGCGGCGGGACGGTGCGGATTTCGACCTGTTTCGAGGCCAACTCGGTTCCCGCAACCCAATAGCGCAACAATTCGACGTGCATGGAAAATGGAAAAGGCACACCAAAGACCAACACGTCACCGGTGGCTTTTGCCAACGCGGACCCAGCCGCAGCGGCATCTGAGAAATCGAAGCCGTAGCCTTGGTCGGTTAACCGCCCAGCCAGTCGAGTTCCAACGCCTATAACATTGCCATTCAGTGACAGGACGGACACAGCAGATAAAGGTGTCGCAATGCCACCAAGACCCAAGGCCATCGCAACAGGGACCGGTGACAGCAGATGCGCGGCATCCACATGCCCAAAGGCAAGCATATCTCGCAGAGATGACCATGACGGAGCTGGACGCATATCCAGCGAAATCCCTTCTGCATGATCAAACCCCATCTCGCGCGCAACGATCAGCGGGGCCGCGTCGACCAAGGGCATGTAGGCAACAGGCAGAGTTACGGTTCTCATGACAACAACCCCGAAGCAGTCACCAGCGCCTCAGCCACGTCGGCGACGCGGCGGTTCTGGTTCATCGCGGTTTTGCGCAGCAGGGCATAGGCTTCGTCCTCTGACACGCCCTTTGCTTTCATCAACAGCCCTTTGGCGCGGTCGATCACTTTTCTCTCTTCCAGCGCACGGCGGGTTTCGGCCAGTTCGGTCCGCATTTGGCGTAGGACCTGAAAGCGGGCGATAGCCGTATCGATCACAGGTTTGATGCGTTCGGCCTGCAATCCGTCGACCACATAGGCTGACACCCCAGCCTCAACAGCGGCTTTCGCCAATCCGCCCGCTGCGCCCGAGACGAACATAGCTACTGGACGTTCCAATGGACCCGACGCAACGGTCAGCTCTTCCAGCATATCGCGCGAGGGATTGTCGATATCAATGAGGACAATGTCTGGGCCATGCGTTGCGATTTTGCGTGCCAGCCCAGAGACGTTGCCGATCACAAAAACCTCTACGTCACCGGACTCTTTTAAGGCATCTACTATTGCAAAAGCACGATCTTGATTCTGCTCTACTACAACGACAGTCAGGTGTTGTTTCATAGAAACTCAAGTGAGCCCAAGACTCATTGATCGCAATTACAAGGTCATTGAATGCAGTCATCGGACTGCCGGTTCGCCCAATTTCTCAGCTCATTTTTTGCGTGTAGCGGAATATTTGCTCAGTTTTCTTGCATGCTATCAAAGAAAGCTGCCGTGAACACCGCGGTGGTGCATTGGAACGACTCATTGTTTTTTCATTTGGGCCACTTGTTGGTTCTGGGGTATTCAAATGCACTTCCATAGAAGATCCAATTCGAAGGCCAGCTTTGACAGCTGGAACCATGTCATTCCGCGCGCGCAGCGCCCCCTCGCTTTCCGCCCTAAACGACACATGCTGCGCTCATCACCTAAGTCGCCTTTGGACTCCAACGCGGTCATTCGCTGCACTTGGCATGAACGACCACTTTGCGGACAGATTGGAAATCGCAATGCGTATCGACTAGCCTTCGCTGCCGTTTACTTGGCGATGCAGCCATTCGCTGTGGATGCCAGAACTTGGTTCAACAAAACTCGTGGCCTGCGGGACAGCTGTTGCGTCACCTGTCGGTTCAAATGGCACTGAGCGACCAGCAGAATTTTGTTCGCACTACTTTCTTGGGGAAAACAAACCCTTGGATTGCTTTTCCAAGTAACCTTGTCACTTCACCCTCAGATTGGTGAAAACCTCGTTCGGTACGCGGTCAGAAAAACTCTGGCTTTCAGATCATTGAACACGGACTAAAGTCATCACTTTAAGCCGTTAGGCAATTCCTCGCTCCACTTTCGCAATTCGTCGAGAAACCCAAGTGCCGTGCGGCCAAGGTCAGTGATAGAATACTGCACGGAAACCGGCGCAGTATCCATCACGTGTCGGCTCACCAGCCCCTGATCCTCTAGCTGGCGCAGCCGCTCGGCAATCATCTTTTTACTGGCCCCACCCAGCAACCGAGCAAGATCGTTGAAACGCACCGGACGATCCTTCAGGTGCCATAGGATGGACCCAGTCCATTTACCACCGATGATCCGCATGCCCCGTTCAATTGCGCATGGCTCCTGGCAGGCCTCTGTCACAATTCGGCGCCCTTTCACATCTTCGTCCACCCGCGCCCGCATCGTTATCCTTCCCCTTATTTTTTAAGGTTACTAAAAGTATACTGGTTGATTTTCCACACCTCAATACTCAAATGCTCCCGACCCCCTCCTACGTCAAGGGGTTCACACAGTGCACATATAGGATATGGACATGAGCAAAATCCTGATCGTGAACGGCACTCAGCCGTATGAGTTCGCCCCCGGACAATTGAATGCCAGTCTGGCCGAACGCGCACGCGACACGTTGGCCGCAATGGGTCACGAAGTACGCATGACCACCGTTGCTGATGGCTATGACGCAAATTCAGAGGTCGAGGCGCATGTTTGGGCAGATACGGTCATCATGCAGTTCCCGGTAAACTGGATGGGCGTCCCATGGATCTTCAAAAAATATATGGATGAGGTCTACACAGCCGGAATGGATGGCCGCTTATGCGCTGGCGACGGTCGCACCGCCGACGCACCAAAAGCCAACTACGGCATGGGTGGATCACTGCACAGCAAGACATACATGCTGTCGGTGACATTTAATGCGCCGAAAGAAGCATTCGACAACCCCGCCGAGCCGTTCTTTGCCGGAGCAAGCGTTGACGATCTGCTGCGCCCAATGCATCTGAACGCCAAGTTCTTCGGTATGCAGGCCCTACCGACATTCGCGGCATTCGATGTTATGAAGAACCCCGAAATCGAGGCCGATTTCGCTCGATTTGACGCGCATCTGAAATCCACTTTTGTCGAGGTTGAACATGTCCCAGCCTGATATTCACCTGTATACCGCAGGCACGATGAACGGCTACAAGCCGGTCATTTTTCTGGAAGAGGCAGGTATCCCCTACGACCTGACCCATATCAACTTTTCCAAACAGGAACAGAAGGCGCCGGATTACCTGGCGCTGAACCCAAACGGAAAGATCCCAACGATTGAGGACCGTTCGGAAGGCCGTGCCATCTTCGAATCCGGTGCGATCCTGTGGCATCTGGCCGAGAAATATGGAAAATTCCTGCCGTCGGACCCGGTCAAGCGGTCCGAGGTTGTGCAGTGGATGCTGTTTCAGGTCGGCCATGTGGGGCCGATGATGGGACAGGCGATGTATTTCCAGCATATCGCCGCGCCAAATGGCCACGAAGAGCCCTTCTCGATCCGTCGCTACGTGGACGAAAGCCGCCGATTGATGGAGGTGATGAACACACGGCTGGACGGGCGTGAATGGATTGCAGCGGACGAATACACCATCGCTGACATGATGCTGTACCCGTGGGCGCGTGCCTATGTCTGGGCCCGGGTGGATGTGTCGGACCTTCCGCATCTGAACGCCTGGTTTGACCGTATCGATGCCCGGCCCGCTGTGCAGAGAGCGCTGACCATCCCCAAGGCCAACCCACAGTTCTGGGATGCTAACGCGGATGCCAGCGCCTTTGCCAAGGAAAACGCGGCGCGTTTTTCCGGAGATGTGAAAGGAACCTGAACCGTGCCAGATGCGCCCTCTTTCCGTGTCGATGTCGTGTCAGACGTTGTTTGTCCGTGGTGTGTGATTGGCTACCACCAGCTCGCCAAGGCCGCACGCGACACCGGCGTCGAACTGGATATCCGCTGGCACCCGTTCGAGCTGAATCCTCAGATGGCAGAACGCGGAGAGAACCTGCGCGACCATCTGGCATCGAAATACGGGACCACGTTGGAAGGGTCGATCCAGGCACGAGCCCGCCTGACCGAGATGGGCGCAGCACTGGGGTTCACGTTCAATTACGCCGATGACATGCGGATATATAACACCTTCCGCGCGCATCAATTGATTGACTGGGCCGCCGAGCAAGGCAAGGGCCACGAAATGAAGCAGGCCCTTTTTTCGGCGTTCTTTACACGCCGCGAAAATGTCTCGGACATACAGGTTCTGGCCGGCGCGGCTGCTGGCATCGGGCTGAACCGCGCGGATGCGCTGGACATGTTGCAAAGCCAAGATCGGGCCAATCACGTGCGCCAGAAAGAGCAAATCTGGATCAACCAAGGTGTTCGAGGCGTGCCCGCAATGATGTTCGACCAACGCCACCTTGTGACCGGCGCGCAGGGCGTAGAAAACTACACCCGCATCCTGCTGCAACTACGAGACGACAGGGCCGCGTGACACCCGTGAATGCCGTGTCCTTCCGGCACAAAAAATCCACGATCGGACGGATGTTGCCCGGCATGCCCTCGCTGAACAACCATTGTGGGGGTTGCATGACGTAGGTCTCCGCGACAACCTTCCGTTATAGAAAAAATTCAGTCGGGGTGGCTGCATGTCGGCCACTACAGCCTTTCAACCTTGAAGAGTTCTAATTTATGGCACTGCATGACCACCCCATGTGGCGAAAGCCCCAACATCACCGGGACCTTGACCACGCACATGATCATGTCCACTGGGCCGAGCTGTTCTATGACCTGATCCATGTCGTGACGATCTTTCTGCTGGGCAATTACCTTTCGCATCATCTCGATCTGTATGGGTTTCTTGTGTTCGCCGGGGTGTTCATCACGCTCTGGTACGCGTGGGGCGAACTCAGCATATTCAACTCGATCTACGTCAGTACGGATTTTTGGCATCGCCTGATCATGTCCGTAATGATCTGTACCGTGATGTTTATGGCAGCGGCGATCCCGGCTATTGACGGAAAGGGTTGGGTTTTCTTCGCGTTAGGATTTGCCGCGAACAGGGCCATGATCGCGGCGCTGTACTATCGAGCCCGGCGGGCCAATTCTTCAGGCGAGTCGATGTCGACGGCCCAGATCCGCAATTTCTCGGTCTTTGCGGTAATCTTTGCCATCGCGGCTTTTTTGCCCACTCCGCTTGCCTATTGGGTATTCGCGGCAGCTATGGTGGCCACGCAGGCAATGTACATGATCCCCGGTGTCACCGTCCTGCGTTTTGAGCGGTTCGTTCCCCGCCTTGGCCACATGGCCGAACGGTTTGCTCTGCTGACACTGATCGTTTTGGGCGAAGGGTTCTTCAAACTGGTCGTCACCCTGTCCGAGAAAGGCATCTACAAAGTTTCGCCCGACGTGCTGGTCAATTTTGTCATCGGTGGTGTGTCGATGTTCGTCATGTGCTGGATCTATTTCGACTTTGTCGGCAATGCCAAACCAAAGGACAAAAAGGTGTCGACATTGGTCATCTGGTGGCTTGCGCATCTGATCTTGATGCTTTGCGGCGTCATGGTCGGCGTCGCTCTTGCTGCCGAGGTCAAAGTCGGATTTTGGGAACCATATCCAACCGAATATGCCGCCATTGGCTGTTTCGGTCTTGCTGGTTATATCGCAATGCTTTGGGTGCTTCAGAGCGTCACAGAACACCGTTTGGCATCGGATTTCGGCCGTTGGGATGTACGGGTGTTTGGGATTGTTCTGGCTATTGCCTGTTTCTATGTCGTCCCACATGTCCCCTCATTGGTTGGCAATCTTATTTGGGGGACCGCTTTGCTATCGCAAATCGCAATCCCCTTGACACGCGCCTGGACGAAGTTTCGACATGAGTGAGGCTGTGACAAATTCAGGCTTTCTAAGAAGGAAAGTCTATTGGTGGCTCGAGCGCCCGGACCGGGCGGCCACCGGTCCGTGGTTTCTTGAAATAGCTCTAATTGCCCTAATCACGCTGAACGTGGCCGCCGTTATCCTGGAAACGGTTGACACCATATATTTCCGTTGGGGCCTGGCGCTGAACCTCTTTGAGGGTCTTTCTCTTTTTGTTTTCGTGGTCGAATACGCGGCAAGGCTGTGGGTCGCCACCGAAAATCCAAGTTACAAAACGCGCGCCGCCTGGGCCGTCTCGCCGATCGCCATCATCGATTTACTAGCGATATTACCTGCGCTGCTTTACCTGATTTTCCCGGTTGATCTGCGTCTTCTTCGGACATTTCGTATGCTTCGACTGCTCAAGCTCACGCGGTATTCGCCCGCACTAGGCATGTTGCTTGCCGTGTTCGAGGAAGAGGCCGGCGCTTTTTTTGCAGGTTTCTTCATCCTGATGGTGATGCTGATCTTTGCCGCAAGCGGCGCTTGGCTGGCAGAGCACGAGGCGCAGCCAGAAGCGTTTGGCTCCATCCCCGCGGCTATGTGGTGGGCCATGGCAACGCTGACGACCGTTGGCTATGGCGACGTGACACCTGTTACTGTGGCCGGAAAGATCTTCGGTGCTGCGATCACAGTGATTGGCATTGGAATGGCGGCATTGCCGGCAGGTATCATCGCCAGCGGCCTAAACGACCAGTTACACCGCCGACGTGCGAGCTTGGAGCTCGAATTTCGAAAAGCACTGGAAGATGGCGATATCTGCGAGGCTGATGAGAAGGAAATTGACGCTGTTCGCAAGCAATTGGGTCTGTCGCGCCGCGCTGCAGATCATATCCGAAACCGCGTGCACACCGAAGCGATATCACAGTTCGATCACTGTCCTACCTGCGGTCAGCCAACGGGGCAAAATGCAAAGCCCTAAACGTTCACTTGCGTTCTGAACTCGTCCGCTTTCCGGCCCCCAACAAGCTGTCTACCGTGACCGAGATTTGCTTGGAAACCCAAGCCATCTATTCGGACGTTTCGAAGGTTCGTTACACCGATTCAACACGTGAGTCGAAGAAATGCCGGCAAGCTAAAGACATTTGACCTTCTTGTTAGCGGCCTTGAAACGCACGGTTACGTCGGGCTCGAAGCGGTCGTTCGGCAGAATTCAATGAATGCCTGCTAAGCGGACAAAGCTACCGTTCGAAATCTAGTCATTTCCAAAAGACAGGGAAATTGAGGCAAGGTGACATAGTCCACCTTGCCTTTAGCTGAGTTATTCAGGGATTGTCGCGCCGGGAACAGCCTCATACGCATTGGACGCCACGACTTGGGCCTCCCCAGCCGCGGTGCCGGGCAAGATCTCGAACAATGGGTCAAAGTCAACCATGGTTGAGGCAAGTTGTGAGAGAACGTTGGCATCGCCTTCAATCTTAGCAGTGCCATCTGCAATCTGCTGCTCCAGCTCTACCGCACCCATCATCGTCATTTCGAGGTCTGAGCGATTGATCACAAGCGTCAGGTCCGGATCATTCGCTTGATACCCCTCGATGTTGGTCAGGGTGGCATTTTCCAGTTCGATGATGAACTTCTCTCCATTGTCCGGTGTGACCAAGTTGATGGTGAACCGCATGCCTTCGGCTTTGCGGCTGTCCATCTTGATGCCGAGGTAGTTCAGGAACAGCTCGGTGGACATTGCGCGGATTACGTCGGGGCTGGTCGAACTAAGCACCGGCGCATCTGAGATGCCGGAGCGTAATTCATAAGCACCCGACAAGAAGCTATTCCGCAATCCGGGATTTTCTTGTTGGTAGCCAAGCTGTTCATAGCAATCTGCCAAGAGATCACGAGCTAGCTGATTATCATTTTCAGCCAGGAAAAGCCTGTTCAGGATTTCGACGGCCATCTTGTACTCGCCCGCACCAAAAAGTTCCTGCCCTTTGGCCATGATCTTGTCCGATCCGCCCATCATCTCGACATAGAGCGGCGCTGAGTCTTCCGGAGACGGCGGGATAAGTGTCGCGGGGTTGGCATCCCAAAACCCGAGGTACCGCTGGATTACCCCTCGGCTGTTGTGCTCGGGCGAGCCGTGATAGCCGCGGCAATGCCATTCGTTCTGCAAGCTCTTGGGCATCTCGTAGACGTTCTGGATCTGGTTGATCGTTACGCCCTGATTGGCAAAGTGCAGCACCTGATTATTGAAATGCGCGTACATATCGCGCTGCGCCCGCATGATCTCCTGAATGCGGTCGTTGCCCCAACGAGGCCAATGGTGCGATTGGAACATCACCTCTGCTTCTTCGCCAAATAGGTGCAACGCACGCGAGATGTACTTAGACCAGCGCAGCGGATCACGCACCGGCGCGCCGCGTAGGGTGTAAATGTTGTGCAATGTGCCGGTAATATTCTCGGCCATCCAGAGGGCCTTCATATCAGGAATGTACGTATTCATATTAGAAGGCGCTTCAGTGCCCGGTGTGTTTTGGAAGACCATTCGCACGCCATCGACGTCGATGTATTCGATGTCTTCTTCGATTATCTTTGTCGGCGCGATCAGCCCAAGAGCGCCCAGCGAAACGCGATGCCCTAGACCCTGACCGGCAAAGCCAAACGGGTTAATAGGAAGCTGTTGTCCATACTGGTAGGACAAGCGGCGGTTCATCGCGTTACCAGCGTAGACGTTTTCAGAAATTGTGAACTGCATGAAGTCGCGTGGCGCGATAATTTCTACCTTGCCCGCGCGTACGTCGGCTTCGTCAACTATCCCGCGGACGCCCCCCCAGTGATCTCCATGTGAATGCGAATAGATAACGGCTGTGACTGGAAGGCCATCACCGACATGTTCTTGAAAAAGGTTCCACGCTGCGCGAGCGGGCTCAGTCGTGAGAAGCGGATCGATGACAATCCATCCGTTGTCACCACGTACGAAGGAAACATCGGATAAATCCAATCCGCGCACCTGATATATACCTGGTACCACCTCATAGAGGCCATAGTTCTGATTGAGCCGTGAGACACGTTGCAAAGAAGGGTGAATGCTGGGCCAGTCCTTGTCCTCGTCGAAAAAGCGGAAGCTTGCCATGTCCCAAGCAATGTTGCCCGCATCCGCCATTATCTCGTCTTCGGGCATTGCCGCAATAAAACCACGAGCCTGCTCGTCGAAATCGCGGGTATCTGAGAACGGCAGCGCCTCCCGCGCTTCGGCGAGGATTTTCAAAGTGTGCTCGGATGGTGCTTTGCCTTTTGGATGAAAGTGCCCTTCGGCAGGTGTGGCGCTCTGAGCTTGCGCGGAACCTTCCTCTGAAAGGAACGTTGGCGCGACGGCAAAAGCGGCTCCCATCGCCGGAACGGTTTTCATGAAATCACGTCGGGTCGTCATAAGTAATCCCCTCCCAATTACTTTTGGCTTGGAGAAGATTGAGGTACAAATAGTTTCGGCGCCTTGATCCATGACAATCAAATTTGAATTTTAGAATGACTGCTCAGGACTCGAAGCGATCGTTCGTTGCTACTTGTTTGTATGAATGATTTGCGGACAAGTGCAGACCCTTAGTTTTCTTAACCTGATTATTAAAGTTCAAGCATGACGCACGTTGCGCTCAACTAAAGAGATCATTGACCGATAGGCCATTCGAACCTCAATATGATCACGCGCTGGCCCCGCGGCGAACACCATTGAAAACATGGGCGAAGGGTCGGCCAAAGAACGACTGGGAGGGGCGCATGACTGCCAATGTGGAGACCCTTTTCACCGAAAGCGACGGGCTTTCCATCGCCTATCAAGTTTGGGGCGATGGGCCGCGCAATCTTGTTTTGGTCCCCGGAATGATTTCGCACCTGGAAGCGTCCATGGAAAATCCGGGCTATCTGCAGTGGATGACTGCTCTCAGCTCGGTGGGAAGATTGGTTACTTTCGACAAGCGCGGCAACGGCATGTCAGACCGCATTCAGGGAACACCAACCCTTGAAGAGCGCGTCATGGATATAGAGGCTGTGATGGATGTCACTGAAATGACCTCAGCCACGGTCATTGCTTTCTCCGAGGGGGCCTCCCTTGCCTGTGTCTATGCCGCGATGCGCCCTGAGCGCGTTGAACGTCTGGCTTTGTGTGGTGGGTACGCTCAAGGCCGTCTAACTCGCGGTTACCTGACCCCCGAAAGCCTTGAAATCGCGTTGAAACAGTTCCGTGAGAATTGGGGGAAGCTCTATAAACCTCACCCATTCTCGGCTTTCGGCCCAAGTGAGGACGATGCTGAAGCTCAGGAAGCATGGGCGCATTTCCAAAGGATGAGCGCGACCCCTATTACAGTCGCCAACCTGTTCGAATTGGCGGCCCGGATAGATATCCGGGAATTGCTGCCTTCTATTTCACAACCCACTTTGGTCATACATCGCGAATTCGAAGAACCCAACGGGGCTGATTGCGCCCAGGATTTTCTGCGTTTGATGCCATCCACTAAATACAAAACCATACCCGGCCACGAGCATGTGCCATGGGAAGGCGACGTGGACAGTTATTCGGCCTCAATCGTCGAGTTTGTCACCGGCGAAGCACCGGCGACGATCCAACCCAAGCGCACCCTTGCTACCGTTCTGTTCTCAGATCTGGTCGCGTCCACTTCGCAACAAGCACGCATCGGTGATGAAAGTTGGCGCGACTTGATGAACCGCCACGATGACATCTGCGCAAACCAGATCTCTCGACACGGTGGTCATCTGGTGAAATTCACTGGCGACGGCGTGCTGGCGACGTTCAGTTCTCCTACAAGCGCGCTGGCCTGCGCTGGTTCTGTGAAAGAAGCATTGTCTGCAATCGACCTTAACGCACGCTTTGGCGCTCACACTGGTGAGATTGAAATTCGCGGTGAGGATATCAGCGGCCTTGGCGTGGTCATAGCAGCGCGGGTGATGGGCCAAGCCCAGGAAGGACAGGTTCTGGCATCCGATCTCACGCGGCAACTGATGCTCGGTGCGCCGTTCCAGTTTCAAGACTGCGGTGAGCACGAGTTGAAGGGCGTTCCAAATTCTTGGAGACTGCACGCGGTCAGTCCTGCGAACTAGACAACGCGGAACACTGGCCTTGCCTACTGTTCTTTACCACGGGATCCGATTGTGGGCTTTGCGCTCGAAGCGGTCCTTCGCCAAGTCGCAACGGATGTCCACTTTGCGGACCTTCTTGTCATTGGCGTGTGGGGGCCAAGGGCGGCGACCAGCCCAAAACGGAGGTTGAACAGTTGTCTATTTGCCAGCAGTTTTAGGATAAAGTCGGCATCTGAATCATGCCTCAGTTTTTTGGCAAGTACCGATCCAAAAGAGCGTCGACCAACCCTTTCTGAAGTTGGTAACCAGTTGCTTCGTCCACACGTAAAATGTCTTCAAGAATGACAAGTTGTTCCATGCCCGTCGTCATGGACAATCGCTTTGCTAGGTCGTCAATTTCCTTCGGCTCCATCAATGGGTGAACTGGCGCAAGTGCTTCCGAAAAAGCCGCTAATCTTCTGGCCCCACGCATTTTGACCGTTCCATCCTCAAGAGATGCCTTGAGTGATTCCGCCAGAAACTGGCGGAAGTGCGCCTCATTAACCCGAGAAAATTCCAGATAGTAGCGCGCGACCACATGTACACGGCTCCTAACGTCGTCCAGCCCCTCAAGAAGTTCCGACGTGGGAGTGACGTCAAGATCCAGCGTCGCATCCAAAGCCAAGACACTTGGGTCAGAAAAGTAGCGATAGACCGTCGCACGACTGGTTTTGGCGCGTTCAGCGACTTTTGCTAGCGTGACCTCCTTGCCTTCCGACATCAGGTCACGTGCAGCCGAAAGAAGTACTTCTCGCGTTCGGTTGATTTGATTTGTACGAGGCGCCAATTCCAAACCCTTTATGATACACTTGTCTTATAAGTAGATATATGTATCATAAGGGCAGTTTGTTTCAAGTAAAGGGAGTCGCAATAATGACTGAACCTCGCCCGCGAATTTATCATCTTCTTGGGAACCTTTTGACGTTCCACGCCTTTCCCAGTGAGACTGGAGATCGTTGCACAATTGTTGAGATAAAGACGGCACCGGGTGCCGGTGCACCGCCCAACCATCATGCTGGCGAAGATGAGAGCTTCTATGTGCTCGATGGTGAATTCGAGTTCTTTTTGAATGGTGAGACAGTCAACGTCAAATGCGGTGACTTCGTTAAAGTTCCGGACGGCGCAGTGCACGCCTTTACATGCACCGGAGAGCGGCCTGGCAGGTTACTTTGCATAAATGCCCCCGGCGCGATGCATGACACTTTCTTTACTGAAGCCGGTGAAGCAATGCCTGACGGTACGACCGATATTCCGGCGCCAGATGCACCACCAGACATTCCGGCTATCATGTCCGTGGCAGGTCGAGTGGGAATGACGATCCTGGCGCCTGCGGACGTTCCTAGCTAACGAATTTGCTTAAAGTGCGCCAGCCTGCGAACCGGAGGCTTTGAGCTAAAGATTCTACGGTACACCCTACCTGACACTACTAGCTCAATCCGAAGGGACATTCACGAATAGACCTTGCGTTCCGGATAGCGGACATTCGCTGCGCTTCCGGAGAGTGTTATTTGCCTGAACCAAAGCAGTCGAATAGGTGTAGGCGATCTAATGCTTGGGTTTGTCCGCCACCAAAGGTGGGTCGTGTTTGTTTTGTCCCGAGAACGATCATCTCAGCATTCTTTCCGAAACGTCCTCAAGAAGAGTACGCAAATCGAACTCTCCTCCTTTGTCCGCAAGTCCTTTGTCATGCAGAATGAACGACAGCCCGTGCACGAAACTCCATAGCAAAAAACCGCGGCGGCGAACTTCGTCTGTGATTCCCGGTTCGCCGAGACACTTTGCAACCTCAGCTAGCAGAATCGCAAAGCTTTGCTGGCCGCCTTCCTCCAGCCGGGGATCCGCGATGCGGTCTGTGAAGCCGCCAAATTTCAGCCTGAAGATCCCGGGCTCATTTAAAGCGAAGGCAATATACTCCATCCCGATGGCGGTAATGCGGTCGGGAGATCCTTCAGGAACGCCTTCCAGTGCGGCAAGCATTTTGTCTCGGTGCCGATCCATTCCCTCAAGGACAGTGGCGACCAGCATTTCTGTCTTGTCTTTGAAGTGCTTGTACGGTGCCGCAGTCGAGACGCCCGCGCGTCTGCACGCCTCAGATACGGAAAAACTGTCAGGTCCTTTCTCTTCAACCAACTGTCGGGTTGCTTCGATCAGCGCAGCACGGAGATCGCCGTGATGGTAAGCCTTCTTGCTCACTGAATGACCGGTCGCCTGGATGGTTGTTGAGTGATTTTTTTCTGTGCTGCTCATGATCCAAGATGTGCCAGATCACGTATCCCTTGTCAAAGTAAGAACTTCTAACATATGTTAGAGACGCTAACTTGATGAGGTCCCCAAATGCCGAATCCTGCAAATTCATCTGCTGAATTGGTCAAACCGAACCTATTTGCGCGTATGTTGCGCAGCACTGTGCGTCTGGTAGTGACCGTCGGTTTTATAGCCGTTGCAGCGGCCGCCGTTTACTTCGGCGCGGCCGAACTCACTCGCAGGGCAGATGCTGTTCCCTCACCGGAAGCGGCCGCAGTGACCCCGGTTTCCGCAACACTGATCACGTCGGAAAGCGCTTACACGGTCGGACGTGTATTCATCGGACAAGTCGAGCCTCAACGTTCAGCGGATATCTCTTTCGAATTGAATGGCACGCTTGACCAAATCCTGGTGGATGAGGGAGACGAGGTCGCTAAGGGCCAGCTTCTCGCAACATTGGGCGTCGCTCTGTTGGAGGTCGAACGCGACCGTCTCACAGCGTCACGTGATGCCATTGCAGCCCAGCTTGCATTTGCCAAGAAAACGGTCGAGCGAAACGCTAAACTCATCGAGCAAGGCTTTACCAGTCAAGCCCGCCTAGATGAGGCAGTTTCCCAACAAGATGAATTGCTTTCCAGAATTGGCGAACTGGATGCGGCCTTGCGTGACGTAACCGTTCGGATCGAGAAATCCAGTATCGAGGCTCCGTTTGCCGGTCAGATAACCGCTCGAAACGTGGACGGTGGAGAAACTCTGCGCTCAGGCGAGCTGGTTCTGGGTATGGTCGACGTCGAGTCGCCGCAGGTTCGGATCGGTGTTCCTCTCGATGTTGATCCGGCGCTGCTGACTGATGTTGAGATCGAAGTAGCAGGTCAAAGATATAGGGCTGAGCTTGCAACTTTGCGGCCTGATATTGACCCGGTGACCCGAACCCGAACCGCGCTGTTCGACCTGAAGAAAGCGCCGGACGTTGCTTTCGGACAAACCGCACGTTTGCATATACTCGAACCTGTCCAAAGTGCGGGAACCTGGGTGTCCACAACTTCACTGAAGGAAGGAACGCGCGGGCAATGGACCCTGCTCGTTGCCGACGCGCAAAAGACTGTGCGGCTAGCGGCGGTCGAAGTGCTGCATGCCGAAGACGACCGTGTCTTTGTGCGTGGCGTGTTTCCGGAAGGCACAGTCCTGATCGATCAGGGGCCGCAGCGGGTCAGCGTTGGTCAGCGCGTCGCCTTCAACACTGGCGAGTAACGGAGCGATCTGATGGAAACCCTTACCTTTCGCCACCCCCGGCTGGTTGCCCTCATCATTTTGGTGCTTGTATCTGCAGGCCTGTCTTCGTTCCTATCACTTGGGCGGCAGGAAGACCCTACGATCACCAACCTCTTCGCAACTGTAACGACACAGTTCCCGGGTGCAGACCCAGAACGGGTTGAAGCGCTGGTTACAGCAGAAATCGAAGAAGAGATGCGGAAAATCGCCGAGGTGGATGAGATCAGTTCAGTCTCCCGCTCGGGTGTGTCGGTCGTTTCGGTAGAATTGCTGGAAACGCTAGACGAAGCCACCATTGAGCAGGTTTGGGCCGAGGCTCGGGATGCCGTCGAAGATGCGCGCCAGAATTTTCCCATAGGAGTTTTGCCACCGGAATTCGATGCCGAGGGCATTTCTGCCTATTCTGCGGTCATTGCAGTTGCGGCCGAGGATCCAGACTTCCCGTTAACTTTGCTGTCGCGTCATGCCGAAGCATTGGGTGACAGATTGCGTGCGATACCTGATACACGCGCAGTGGACTATTTCGGTCAGCCAGAAGAAGAGGTGCTCGTAAGCGTCGATATGGACAAGGCCGCTGCGCTTGGGCTTGGCGTAGCCGAGATTTCCCAACGGATCGCCGAAGCAGACGGAAAGGTTCAGTCTGGGCGTTTGCAGTCCGATGTCGACCTGACAATAGGCATCAGCGGAGAAATTGAGACTTTGGACCGCACTCGAAGCATCGTCCTGCGAGAAAACGCAGACGGTGCCGTGGTGCAGCTCGGAGATATTGCCAGCGTAGACCGGGGCGCGCGAAAACCGCAGTCCTCAATCGCGTTTGCCAACGGAAAGCCCTCCGTTTTGGTCGGGATTCTGGCGCAGGACGGCGTACAGATCGACCGTTGGACAGGCTTCCTTCGGAATGAGCTTGATGCCGGCGCCGCGTCGGTACCTTTGGGCATGCAGGAAATACTGCTATTTGATCAAAGCCAGTACACGACGGATCGTTTGTCAGAGGTTGGGGTCAACATGGCCATTGGCGTGGCTCTGGTCGTGGCAGTTTTGTTTGTTACGTTGGGGGTTCGGGCGGCCGCGATTGTGGCTTTGGTATTGCCGGTCGTCTCATTGGCAACTCTGGCGACGATGAACATGATTGGATTGCCAATCCATCAGATGTCCGTGACGGGTCTGATTGTTGCCCTCGGTCTGCTCGTTGACGCAGCTATCGTGATGACCGATGAAATTCGACGTCGTCTCCAGGATGGGATGGAGCGACTTGCAGCCGTGCGAGATGCTGTTCGCCGGTTGGCCGCACCACTGCTGGCATCGACCGTGACAACGGCGCTTGCCTTCACGCCGATGATCTTGCTGCCGGGACCCGCAGGCGACTTTGTAGGTGCCATTGCTATCGCAGTGGTACTTATGCTTGTCTGGTCCCTGGTTGTGGCGTTGACGGTCACACCGGCGATTGCTGGCTGGTTACTGTCCGATCGCTCAGACGCAGGAATGCTGAGCCGTGGTATCGTCATCCCGCCGCTTTCCCGCTTGTTTGAGGCCTCAATCCGATTGTCTGTTTCTAATCCCGTGCGATCCATCGCGTTGGCATTGGTCTTGCCTGTGCTTGGCTTTGCGGCCTTTCCAACGCTGACGGCACAATTCTTCCCGGGTGTCGACCGAAACCAGTTCTATATCGAGGTCGACATGCCGGGTGGAACATCTATTGCCACCACTGAAGCAACAGCGCGCCAGATTGACGAAATGCTTCTGGCGGATGACGGCGTCAAGAGTGTCTACTGGACAGTTGGAGAGTCCGGCCCGGCATTCTACTACAACATCGTTGGCAACCGTTCACGCGAGCCCGGTTTTGCACAAGCCATGATCACGACCGACACGGCTGACGACGCGGCTCGCCTTGTCGGAGCGTTGCAGCGTCGTCTGGATACCGACTTTCCTGACGCGCAGATCATCGTTCGCAGTCTTGTTCAGGGCCCTCCGGTCGCCGCACCGGTTGAAGTCAAAATTCAGGGCCAAGACATCACGGTATTGCGCAATCTGGGCGACGAGGTGCGTTCAGTCATGGCCAATCTCGATTTGGTGACTCAGGCACGCGCCAGTGTGAACGGCGGCAACCCTCAAGTCCGGTTCGAGATTGATGAAGTCAAAGCCCGTCTGCTGGGGCTGGACGTGGCGGATATAGCTGGCCAGCTGGACACGGCGCTGGTTGGCATTACCGGTGGATCGCTGATCGAAGGAACCGAGCAGTTACCAGTCCGCGTTCGCTTAGGTGACGAGGTGCGTTCAGATCTAAGCACGATTGTCAGTATGCCTATCCTACTGCCAAATGCAGCTGCGATATCTGCGACTGGAGCCTTCCCAGCGGTACCGCTGTCGGAATTGGCCAAGCCCGTGATTGAACCGGCAGAAAGCGTAATAACTCGAACGGATGGCGTGCGCGAAAACACCATACAGGCGTTTATCGTACCTGGTGTTTTACCCGAAGAGGCTTTGCAGGACATACTAGAAGCGCTTGATGCGTCCGGGTTTGTGTTGCCGCAAGGCTATTCGATGTCCTTAGGCGGCGACAGTGATGCCCGATCCAACACCGTGGGCAATCTGCTTGCCTCTGTTGGTTTGATTGTCACACTCTCCTTCGCGACCATCGTTCTGACCTTTAACTCGTTCCGACTAACACTGGTGACCTTGGTCGTGTGCGTGTTGTCTGCAGGCCTTTCAATGCTGTCGCTGGCGGTTATGCAATTCCCGTTCGGTATAACAGCAATCATCGGGGTCATCGGCTCAATCGGGGTTTCGATCAACGCGGCGATAATCATTCTGACCGGGTTGCAACAAGACGTTGACGCAAACCAAGGCGACCGTGCGGCCATGGCGCGTGTAGTGACTGGATCAAGTCGGCACATCATCTCGACAACGGTCACTACCTTCGGCGGGTTCCTACCCCTGATCATGGGTGGAGGCGCATTTTGGCCGCCATTCGCCGTTGCAATCGCCGGAGGCGTTTTGTTGTCGACTGTCGTATCCTTCTATTTCACCCCACCCCTGTTCGCGTTGGTGTATCGTGGCAAGCTCAACAAACCGCTTGAGGCAAACAACCAACATTCCCAGCCTCGAGAAGCAATTGTCGCACTTGTGGCAGAATGAGGATTGAGACTACTTCTCCTTGCGAGTTGGTATGTTTCGAAGCCGTCGTTGTTCGAAGCACGGTTCAAGTTCTGTTATGGGCCGCACACGGACTTAGCAACGTCTGGTTTCTGCGCATTACCACCATTCGCCACTGGTGCAGGATCTGACGCTCTTGGGCTCCAAGTAGACCTTAACTGCACCGGGCATGAATGACTGCTCTGCGGATTAAGCGGCCGCTAATCCCACTGAAGCGCATTGCAGGCTAGTCTCCGTTAAGATTTAGGCGACCCGCATTAAGCCAATCCGACAGGTCTGTTCTTTCGCTGGGGTCAGGTGGGCCCGCAGGAGTTGGAGGGTCAACAGGCAATGGACTGTCTGATCCGACGATCTCTCTAACACTTACGGCATCTTCCGAAACATTCCAAACAAGCATGTCCTGAGCCAAAGTGAGCGGGCCGTCATACGTCTTTCGGATTGCTGCAATTGTGTCCGGAGCAATATCGAAATCGGTAAATGTATGGTAGGCAATCGCATGCCGCGGCTCAATCATCGCGAATAGTTTTCCGCACGCGTCTGGTGGCGTGTGAACCACCGTTGCCACCAATCGGGCGCGTTCAGGGTCGTAGTTTTTGATATCAATGAATTGTTGGATCGTTAAGTAGCATTCGTGAATGACAAGATCCGCTTCTTTAGCGTTTTCCACGAACCACTTGTTTGGGTTGGTGTCACCTGAGTAGACGAATTTAAGTCCTTTCCACTCCAAGCTGTAGGACACTTGTCTTTGACCCATGGAGATGAATTCCACACACGTACCTAGTTCTTCACTTTTTTAATATCACTTGCGATCTGGTCAAAAACCGTAGGAAAGCGTTCGCCAACGCGCACTGTATCGCTGAATGGGTCCTTTGTATCGAAACGACCATTCTCCGCCTGTAGTTTGGATACTTTTCCTCCGACAATGTGTTCCGCGGCGTCTATTCTCCCGTCGAAGTTTGCATCGTAAAGCCACACCGTTTTGCCTTGTTCGATCATGCCGTTGCCATCTTGATCGACATTATTCACGACCAGAGTATCAAACTTCCCGTCATTGTTACGGTCGATAAGGTGGCGATGCCAGAACGACATCTTTGCACCTTCGGCGATCGTCACCCCTCCATAGAACACCAGCCAATCTAGCGTTCCATCTCCCGCGAGATCCCAGAAAGCACCGAATTCTTGCGTATCTTGATTGCCCTTACCCTTAAGATAGGCATAGGAGTCTGCCACTCCGTCGCGGTCGCGGTCTTCTAAAAGAAGATACGGAAAGCCTCTGAAAGTACGCGTGTTGACCGAAGCTGCGAAGGGATTGGCCCGTTTATCCCAAAGACGATTAAACTCCTTGTCTAACTTTTTGTAAATTTGCCACCGGCGTTTGTCGGAATAGGGTCCAATCTTGGAAGCCACGCGTGATTTTTTGTTTTCGGAAACAAATATAAGATTTGACCGGTATTCAGCAGACAAAGCGTCTTTCGAAAATAGAAGAGAAGCGAGCGTCAGAATGAAAACAAGTGAAATAAATGGCACCAGCTTTTGGAGCCGGTCGGTCACTGCACTGAAATCGGGTAATGTCGCTGTATTTGACTTAGCGTTGGGTCCTGTAAAGTGCATGATCTCTTCCCCCCCCTATAGAACCTCGAGCCTGCCATGGACCGTATGATCAAGCGTTGATTTACATCAACTCAAACAGTTCGTAATCTCGGGATTGGACTGCTAGTCCGCACATGAAGCAGATAGATGTTGATGTCATTGAACCGCTGGCGGCTTATCCTCAAGTTGAAAGTCGGCCGACAATCGAAAAGTATGGATATCAACGGAATGCTAGAACAATGAGAACAACGATTTCAGTGCTAGTTGCCACACTTTTTCCAACTGTCGGCAACGCAGCCGATGACTATACAGTGTGTAATGCTGTTGGAGACGCGATAGGTGTGTTTTATCTGGGTGCTGATAGGGCGAGCTATCAAATTGGAAAAGACATAAATGAACGTCTGATAAAAAGAGATTATCAGTGCGAAAACAACTCGATTGTCGGTTACGCTTGCTATGAAGACGAAACCTCAATGGGACCTCAATATTTCAGCATACTATCCAGAATAAGCGACACGCAGATTGCCGTTGCTTACGGTAACAATAAGAAGCGTATCGGGTACATAGAAGTGTATGACGTGTCCTGCGACTGAAAACTGAGTAATTGAACTGGATCAGGGGTCGGGCGCCGTTTTCAGGAAACACTGTTTGCATGAAATGCTATTATTCTTGGCAACCGGTATTGGCATGACAGGAACCGGCTCGCATTCTAGTCATTCATAGCCCCAACCATCCTCAGAGGCACGCGCTTCCATTTCGGGGCAGTGGATAACCCATCCTCAATACTCGTCCTCTTGAGCAAATACAAACAACCGCTTTGGGCTCAGGGCAGTCATATAAGCCTATTAGTCAGATGACGGCTTAGGAACGGATTGCGGTCATTGTTGGTGGTCATTCCGAGAAATTTCGCCTGAAGGTCTGCATTGAACTACAGCGGACATTCGCTGAAATCTTCTGAACGGCAGAGTTGCGGACAACGCCGCCTTCCTATGGATTTTCTTGCATCGCCGCAAACGGCCCTCACCGGACATTCGATACGCTCAGAACCCTCTCAAAAAAGCGGACATTGGAATTCGCCATTCTATGGGAAAAATGTATTGGAGCGCTTCAGCTTCCCTTTTCAAAAATAACCGCGCCTATGCCCGATCAGCTTTTACGCGGTCGCAGCCTTGCTGGGCAGATCTTGGCGATTTTCAGGAGCTCAGCGGCGTCCGGCCAACTGGAACTTGAGCCGGATCGGTTGATCCAGACCTTCGGTCTGATAGGCCGGAGTAATATCGAGCCGCGCGACATAGTCGACTTCGCCGCCAGTGACCGAGATGCGTGCAAATCCTAACGGTCTGATTGCCCTGACAGCCTCGGCAGAGTTAAGCGGATCGGCCAGCACATAGAGGTCGAGCCACTCTTGCGACATCTTTTCCACGTCTTCCGGCGATAGCCCCGAACCGATCTGATCGCGCGCCATACATTTGAGGTACTGCGCAAAGCGCAGCGCGGGCATCAGGAAAGACAGACGCGAACGCACGGTCTCAGCCGTATCGGCGGACCCTAGCGGAACTTGGTAGAGACTTTGAGCGCTCAGAGTCGCGACCATGTCGGTGTTTTTGCGGCTTATGAAAGCAATGATGCCTTCGCGCGATAGCGCAACCTCCTGCCGGTCTGTCACAGAGATCGGTAGGCCGGAGCGCTTGAACCTGTCGGCACTGGAAAAATCCATCGTCGGAAGATTGGAAATCAGGCCACCGGACGTGGCGCCTTGAAACTGCACCGGCCAGCCATTCTGCTTGAAACTGACGGCGATGCGGCTGGCTAGAAGGTAAGCAGCGCTCATCCAAGGCAAGTCAGTTTCAGCGTGATCCACAGGTTCGTCATAAACGATCGTCGCTATCGGGTTCGTGTCCGCGCCATAGGGTTGGCGGGCCAGCGCGTCGGGCATCGTCAACGCAAGGTACGCCGCGCGTGGCGTTTGCCGAAGGAAATGCCAGGCGGCGTATTCGGGGCCGGAGAACATGGTCCGGATATCGCCTTGCCATTCCAGGTCACGCCAGCTCTCTATCCCGAAAAGGCGGCGACTGGCTGACGCGATAAAGGGCGTGAGCGCGGTTTCGCAGATCTTGGAGAGCGTCCTCAGGGTGCTCACGTCCTGTTCTGAATGGTCAAAGGTGAAGTCTCCGATGATGACGCCGAATGGCTCTCCACCCAGCAGACCATAGACCTGCTCGTCAAGGTGGCGAGCCAATACGGAATGCCGCCCGCCCTCTCCGTCTAGATTGGCCATATCGTGCATCAGTTCTGCTTTGGTGATGTCTAGCACACGGATCTTCAAATTGGCTCCGGTCTCGACGTTGTCGACAAGATAATGGAGCCCGCGCCAGGTCCGCTCTACCCGTCGAAATTCGGGGTGGTGTAGGATCTCAGTCACAGGGCCCGAGAGGGTTTGATCCAGATCTGCGATCATCGTTTGGATGCGTGCGATTATACCGTCACCGTGACTATACGGCTGCGGATCATCGGCATAGGACGTAATCACAGTGGCGAGTGCAGCGTTCACGTTTTTCAGGTCACCGCCATCGAAGCGGGGGAGCAGCTCAAAAGGGTCCTCGCCGATAGCGGTGCTGCGCTTATCCTCTAGCGCATCGTCGTGGATCCTGTCGCGCTCGGCGAGCAGAACTCGGGCGGGCTCGACATAGGATCCGGAATATACCACAGATTCAATATGATCGGTCAGCGCGCTACCCGGCCGCAGATGCAAAAGCATGTTCTGGAGGATGTTACGAAGATCGAACGCCACCAGAAGCGGCGCGATCTGGAGGATAAAACTATCCGGCTTGAAGTCATCGAGGGTGCGGAACCAAAGCGTGTGGCGTATCTCGGCGTCCTCTGCGCTTTCCGGAGCGAGTTCTGGTGGCAAGCGAAATTGTACGGTGATCTGAGGGCATACCTGCTGCATCCACTGGCCGAAATTGTCCCTGTCGATTTCGCGCATCTGGCGTTCTTCCAGCAGCGCGGCATCTTCGCCGCGCATGAGATTGGCCAGTACGCCGACCACAAAAGGCAGTTCGACCTGCTTGTCGCTGTCGTAAGGGTCCGGATAGCTGATCGACACACGCGGAGAGCGATTGCGCGAGATGAATTTCGTGCCTTTGGGCGGAACCCGGCGCGGCTGGCGGCGGATACGATGGCGGCTTTCAATCTCGGCCGCACCAATCGCCAGCCGCGCGCCAACCCAGTCGAAACGTTCTTCAATCGGCAAATGATCGACAAACGCCGCGCGGATGTCCACAGGCTCGTGAGAATACGAGCCGCCCTTGACCGGCGCCTTGTGCGGTATGTCAGGGTCGGGCTGGCACCACTCCGCAACGTTTCCAAGCATATCATGCAAGCCCCAGTCATTTGCGCGTTTCCGGGCAACGGATTGCGGTGCATCCACGCGGGCCAACTGGCGGCCCGGCGCATCCAGTTCCGCCTGTGTCGGCCTGTACCAGGCAATCTCCGAAAGCGTCTTGTCGAACGCGTCCCCCAAAGACGGATCGCCGGCATAAGTTCGCGCGTGATGCACGCCGGCGCGGCACGCATATTCCCACTCCAGCGGAGTTGGCAGACGCAGGTCACCCGCGTGCGGGCGAATGCGGTCGATGAGATCTTTCACGTCCGCAAGACTGATGCGCGCGGCGGCCCGATCAGACCTGTCCGAAAGCCGTTGCAGCGGATCGGTCAGCGGTGCTTTGGAAACCGGAGCAGAAGCGCTTTCGGACGCCGAATTTGACCCGAGCGGCAACTCAAATGCGGAATACAATTTAGAGGAGGTCAACGGCTTGTCCATGAGCCAGAAGCCGGTGGCGAATTTGATGACCTCACGGGTGCCGGAGGTGAGCTCGAGAGGTTCATCATCGCTCGGCCCGACAAATCCGAGGCCAGGCGGGATCCAGCGAAACCAGAGCGTCGCGCCCTGCGCGTCAAGCCCGGCGCGGATGCCGAAGCGATCGCGATCTATGCGGTCCGCCCAGATAGGGCGATGTTCCGCCCACGGCTCAATGACCATACGGGCCCGCGAAGATTGAAGGATGAACGGCCCCTTTGGTGGCTCAATACGGATAAACTCGCCGATCTTGTCGAGGGTCACGACCTCAAGCCGTGTCTGTGTCTGAGGATGCAACAGCTCAACCTCGCCGCTGCGCAGGGTCAAATGACCAAGTTGCGTCCCTGACGGCATCGCAGAGGATATATTCAGCTGGCCCTTAGGGTCTTGCGCCACAACGGCCTGCCAATCCTCCGCGTGCGGTTGGCGTTCAATGATTACCGGCGGACGGAAATTCGGATCCTTGCGCAGCACCGCATCCATGGCGGCGGCGGCGTGCGGATCTTTCCAGATGCCGTCATTGATCTTTCGATGTCGATCGCCCACCCGTGACAACCACGCTTCCTGCTCAGCCGAGACCACCTCCTGCGCCACCGCGCCGTGCATGTTTGCAAAGAAATCTTTCGCCTCTTGCAGGTCTGCAGGATCAACAAACCTAGGATCGGTCCGGATCGCTTCGGGGAGACCAAGCAGTTCCTCAAACCAAATCTCGTCCGCGCCACCCTGGCGCCAGCTTCGGATCGAAGCGAGACCCATCTGCACGCAATGAGGGTCGGATTTTGCCAGCCGGGCCAGCGCAAGGCTCAGCACACTGCGGGCATCGACGGTGAAACTGGCCGCATCCGCAGAACGGGACTGCAGAGCAGGGTGCTGCCAGAAACGGAGTTCATCGGCAACGCTGGCTTCAGGGAAGAGCGTGCGGCGCAGAGTACGGAGCAGACCGGGTTCCAGCCGAACCGTGCAGGAGGCCACGGCGAGCAAGCTGTCGATGTCAAAACCCCGCGCTCCGTCTGGAACAGTCGCGACGGCGACGTGGTCAAGTCGAGGTTCCATCGAAACCAACTGCCAAGGTCCTGTCAGCGTCCGGTCGATCCTGTCGCCATCCTCGGGGATCAAGGCGCATGCGTGGCCGCCCTCAAATGTGATCGTGCGGGCAAGGTCGCGCCAAAACGTGACGTCGCCGCGCCCGCCCAAAAGCCCTAGATCGCCGATCCCCAGCAGGGGCCCGAGTTCGGCGCCGGGGCGCGGCGGGGCGGCGCGGCTGAGCGGGCGAAGTGCGCCCAGGGCCTCGTCAAAGAGCCAGAGCCGCAGCGTCAGATCCGGAAACGTTTGCGCAATCTGCTTTACGATGCGGCTCTGATCTTCCCAGATCGGCGTCAGGCGTGTGCTCCGGTCCACGATTATCTGAACCGCGCTCGCGCGTAGCACAGTTTCCTTGCGCGGTAAGGCGTCAAGCGGCTGCGCACGCGCAATTCGGTCCACCAGCCGCCCCAAATCAGGCCTGCCCAGAACTCGGTGCGTGTGCAAAAGCGCCTCTACAGTCTGCTGAACGCGCAGCTCTGACATCAGCGGAATCGGCTCGGCTGGCTGTTCGGGAGGGGTGCTCCAGACCACATTGCGCAATTCGGTTGGCGGAGCGACGTTTCGGGTCTCGGAGATTTCGCGCGTGGTGATACGGGAGCAGAAGACGCGATCCGCTAGCGGGTCGGTATCGTTGTCGCTATCGAGTGACTTTCCAGGGCCGTCATGGGCTGGACGCGGTTCCCCGTCAGTCGGTCGGCTGAGGTCGGCGAGTGGATCAGCATCGCGGTAATCATAGCCGTACCACTCCGCGCGCTTGCGATCGGCGCCGCGCAGGTCGAGCCCTGCTCGAACCAGATCGGCACGGCCCACAACGGGCGGCAGAATGCGGCGCCCCTGTTCCATCAACGATGCGATTTGCGCAGGAAAAATTGTGAAATCTCGCTCGTCCGTTTCTGGATCGCATCGGGGTCCTGGGGCCCATGCGAAAAAAGCGCGCGCAACAAATCAAGGTATTCCGCCAGTCCCGGCAGCGGCAATAGTCGCTCGCGCCGCGCCAGTTCCCGATCGGCACTGACGGTTTCAGCAACGTGTTCAAGCACACCGCTCAGAGCGGGATCGGGGTAATAGGCACGCGCAAAACCCAAAAGCCACGCGGCAAATTCGTCGACCGGCGGGGCAATCATATGGTGCACGATGCAGCGCCGAATGAACGCCTTTGGCAATGGGCGTTCGTCATTCGAGGTAATCATAATCAGAGGCCAGAGGCCGACGCACACTGGCGCGTCGCGCCCCGGCACGCTGAAGCGGCCCGCGCCGAGTGCCTCAAGCAGTCCGTTGGGAACCGCGCTTTCGGCCTTGTCGATCTCGTCGATGAGCGCAACCACGCGGGCCGGCGCTGCTGGCGTCTGGCTTGCGGCCTGCTCCGGGCTCGACGGCTCGAATGCCGACCAAAGAACACCCGGCGAAACGAAGCGGTCGCGTTGTAATCGGGCGCGCACGTCCTCGACAGATTCGTCTCGGCTGGCGGCAGCAAGCTGCGCCTCTGCCAGTCGCGACACGGCATCCTCGGTCCAAAGCAGATCGCCCGGTTCGGTCAGGGCATCAACGGTCTTTGACACGAAATGCCAGCCCTGCGATTTCGCCACCGCCTCGGCCAGCTGCGATTTGCCGATCCCGGGTTCGCCTAAAAGCAGAAGCGGACGCTGTGCACCAAGCGCGGCTTCGACCGCCTGAATATCAAGGCGGGAAAAGACGTGTTTGCGCAGCGGGTCGTCTGCGAGATGGATGTGTTGGCCATCGGTCAGCGGGTGATCGAACATGGCTTACTCCTTGGTCAAGAGCGGCAATAGTCGGCGAAAGCGACGGTTTTCCTCGCGGGTTTTGTCGAGGTTGATAATCACGGCACCGATTTTGCCATATTCTTGGCGTATCGCGCGTAGCCGATGTTGCAGCGCCAGCCGTTCGGCCTGCCGGTCTGGGCCGGGATCAGGCTGGGCAAAATAATAGGTCGGCTCTTCTGGGTTTAGCGCGGCGCGCTCCTCAAGCTCATCGATCAGCAGTTCGCGCCGGCGCTGCTGTTGCCGGACAGTGTCCATCGGCGAATTGTGTAGGCGCCCCACATTGCCTTCGATAAATGCATCGACCTCTAGCAGATCATAGCCGATGCGCGCTTCGAGATCGCGCGACTGCGCAACGGCTGCAGGGTCGCTGCCGGTTTCTGGAAGTTCGGGCAGAGCGTGCGTGCCATAGGGGTATTCGGTGGCTTCGAGCGACGGAGTGCAAAGCCGGGGCGCTCGGTTTTCCACTGCCGCCATGAGGAATTCCGCCCCGGTCGGATTTCCGGTCACGCAATGCACGAAATCACAGGTTTCCGAGAAAACGAACTGCCCGAGCTCTGCGGCATTGGGCGGGCGATACTGCGCAGCAGAGTAACTGAGCCCTATGCGCTTCATCGTTGCAGGTTCGACCGCCCAGGGTCCGTATTGCAGCGCAACAAGAAGACTGAGCCCCTCTCTCACCGGGCGCGCCATCAACGCGCGGGCCAGCGCCTCATTGTCGCTGTTTTCGGATATTCCCAGCGAGCGCGCCAGCTCGGTTTTGGAGAGCGGCTGCACGGCGGCCAGAGCGACGACAAGGTCATCAACATGTGGATTTCCCGGCTGATCTCCATGCGGCAGTCCAAGCAGATGGCAGAACTCGCGATTTCGGCGGCAATCGGCGATCGCTACGGCACGCAATATCCGCGCCTCTGCGTTGGGGCGACGCTCCAGCAGAATGCCGACAAGGTAATTGTCGACGTAAATCCCCGCGCCTGAAGCCCCGGACCAGCCGTCAACCGTGTCTGCTTCGACCATGCCAACCCTGGCATCAACCTGGAAAAATGCGCTGTCGCCCTCGCGGCTGTGGGTGTCACCAGAGAGCCGGATCGGGCGCGGCGCTCCATGTTCCCAGGTTGCGTGCGGGAACCCTTCAGAGAGCCATGTCCGCTGGTTCGCGGGCGCTTCAGGCGACAGTGTTGCCCAGGCGATAGAGGGGGGATGCGCGACTTGCACCAACGCAAGGTCTAGTTCGGGCGCGCTCCAGATCACGCCACGGGCGGCTTCGGCGTCGCCATCGGGCGCGGCGCATGCATCCTCGAACCCATTGCCTGCGCGAAGCGGCACTGTTTCGGGCAATTCGTCTTGGGCGTACCAAAATCGCACCCGCACGGGCCGGTCCGGCCTGACACCATCGGGGACGACAACGTGGCGAGCCGTGAGCAGCAGCCCGCGTGCCACGGGCACACCGGTGCCCACCGAAAAGCGGCCGTTCTCTAGTTCGGCCGCCAGTGCAACCGTAAGCTTTTCAAAAGGTTCCGCCACGATGCGTCTAGAAATCTCCGCTTTGTTCTGTGCTGATCCGCACGCTGCCGCCAGAACGGGCGTCGGTGACCTTAAGGCTGAGCGTCACGGTATGGGCAATGTCGCGACCCTGCGACATCCCGGCATCGCCGCCAGCGCCCGCACCGAAGCCAAAAACCGAGAATTTTACGGATGCCGCCCCGGAAGCCTCGCGGCTGCGGGTGAAACTGCCACGGATCTGCACCTGCGCCTCTGTGATTTCAAAGGAAATATCGTCATCGCGCGCAGGCTCCTGCGCGTCTCTGATCTGTGTGCGCAATTCCTCCATTGCGTCGCGGATCGTAATCGGAGTCATCACTCACCTCTCCAAATGCGTGCATCCAGCATAGAGCAGTGACTTCTTGATTGTCGATTGTGATCTCCACGAGGGTGGAACACGATGCCCCCCGGGGTGTCAGTACGTTTGGCCATCTGCGTCGCCCTTCATTGACCGAAACACGCATAGGGCCGGTTTGGTGCTGCAAATCGCGAGGCAATGCCTCTGTTGCCGGAAACGTGTTCAAGGACGCCAGCACCTGCGTCACCGTGGCTGTGTTGCCTGAAACCTAAACCCTGTTGGCACATCAAGCACCGCTTCACGTCTACTTTGAGTTTCGGCACCCCAATCTTTCAACACCGAACCAACCCGCTCTTTCGGTGGCGCATTGGCCACCACACCGGCCGCTTGCTCAGTTTCTGAACGAATACAGGTTGCAACAAATCGGACCTGCCGAAACAGGCCCGCATCCAGATCAAGAATTTTTCTGCAATCCAATGCGCTACACAGGCGCACCTCGCAGGTCGACTGCGTCGATGGCATCCGCACCCCTTTGCCGCATTGTCAATGACTGCCCACTTCGCAGGATACGTTCACATCCGCTGCGTCGCGAGCCCGGAGCGCATCCCGATCAACCGGAAACCGTCAATCCATCACAGCAACTCATGCACCGGGTTAGGTGCGCGTTCCGCGGGCTCTGAATTCTGCATCAATATTCGACAGTTATGACAACGCTGTCGGAATAACTGCCCGCCAGTAGGGTCTGACCGCCAAAGACGCGTCCGAACACGGCGAACCCCTGATCGGTTCCGTTGCCCGTCGACGATACATCATTCGACGCGATATTGACCCAGGGCAGCGAGCGCCCCGCATCGCGGTGAAGCCCATATGTCAGCTGGTCTGACCCGCTTGTCATCCGGCGATCCGTCGGACCGCTTGCTCCTGCGCCCATCCCGTGATCGAGCCTCAGCGACTAGGATGTGCTGTCGGTGCAGCGCATGTAGATTGTCGAGGCCGCATCCACATTCCCGGTCGTGCCCGGTGCGATGGTTCCAAAATCCAGCGACGCGGCATCGACCTCGCACGAGGCAGTGACCGTCGCGCTCACGCTGAAATCCGGGATGGCCACCACCGTGCCCGTTTCCGAACATGAGGTCACATCCTGTTCGATGGTGCCATTCCGGCAAAGCCGGTCGTATAACTTCCGGTGCCGACGCTAACACTTGACGAGGTGATGTCGGCGAACACGCTGACGCTCAGCTGGCCGCTGCTGACATCCACCGGGACCGTCACGAATTCCTCGATCCATGTGCCGCTTGACGATCCGTTGCCGTTCGGGCGCAGTTCATAAGCCAACAGCGCCGCATCCGCGCTGCATATAACGCGTAGATAACCCGCCCGCGGCGCCGCCACTGCCGGCGCCGAAACGGATACGTTTCATGCTACGCTCTAAGGATCCGAGACCAAAACATTTATTGACAGAGTCCTGCCTTAGGTTGAGGTGCCCCTAGTTTCCTAGACACCTGCCTCACTTCAAGCGGATGTCTGCTATAGCATAACATCAAAAACTACTCGCACGTGCAGCGAATGACGGCTTCCCGCCCATCTCGGCCGATGGAGCGCGAAAATCCAATTTCTACTTTGGGCTCCGAGCGGTCATGCGATGAGTTCAGTTGAACAGCCGCTTTGCGGACTAAGCTGCCGCTCGCAGCAACTGCGAAAAACAGCATGCCAAAAAGTAGCTGTGCGCTACCGGGAAACGTCAGCTGCACAAAGTTTTTTTGGTTTCATTTTTTGCTAGTAAGTTCCGTCGCCGCTTTCTTCCAATGGCACTTCGTATCCTGCTAGTCTTAAGCCCTCCATTATTCTTTCAATCAACTCATCGGGCATGCCTCTCGCGCGGTAAGGCGCACGCGGATCCTTGTGGAAATTGGGAAACTTTGTCTTCAGCTTCGCCACAGTCTCTTCGGCCCTTTTTTTGTCCCCGTTGAGCGCATAACAAGCAGCAAGACTGGCCAAAGTGTGGTGAGACGTGGCCCCCTTGGAAAGAGCTACGTTTATAGCTTCCTCGTAGTCGCCTTTGCTGATCGCATAGAGATGTTCGGCATTTCTGAAGCCGGGGTGTAATTTCGGGTTGAGCGCCCTTGCCCGTGCAATCCATTCGATGCCGTTTTCGAAGTCGCCCGAATAGGCCAGGAATATCCCCAGATCAGCCAGAATCCATGAGTCATTCGGGTTTAATTCGACGGCTTTCTGGGCGTATTTGTGGAACACGTCCATGCTTTCTCCCAGCAGGCGGCTTCGCACCGCCAATGAATAGTAGGCGTCCGGGTTGTCACGATCCGCAGCGATTGCATTTCTGGCGGCTTCCTCGCTGAGCTGCGCCCAGTTTGGATCGACATCGTAGGAGTTTTTATAGGAATCTAGATAGTTGTAGGCCAACCGTGACCAAGCCAGGGAAAACCCCGGTTCCTCCCTAACCGTGCGCAGAAGGCAGTCCCGCGCCCTGCGGTGTTCAGGCAACGCAAATGTTTGATAGAACCAGTGCGCCGTCATGTAGCACTCGTAGGCGTCAAGGGTTTCCGGCGCTTTTTCTCTGATCAACTGGAGCATCTCCGTTTTGAACAAAGGCGCATCGCTTGATCCAACCAACGAGGCGATCTGCCGCGCGATCTCAAGCTGCACATCCAGAACGCTCGCAAGGTTAAGGTCGCGTTCAAACGGCCCCGGCGCTTGAAGCTGCAAGCAGGTCCGAGCATCGATGAAGGTGGTCGTCACCCGTATTTTCTCGTTCGACCGCTGCACAGTTCCACCGAGGATGTAATCGGCACCGGCTTCATCTCTGATTTTTCTGCAATTGGCATTATCCCCAAATGCAACGCCCGTTTCAGGTGCCAGCACGAACAAGTTCGAAAACTTCGCAAGCAAAGCGTTGATGTCGCGGGTGAGACCATTACTGAAGTATTCATCCGCCGGGTCGCCACTCACGTTTTCAAAAGGTAGGATCAAAATGCGCGGTCCGGTCGGCAGGGCTTGTTCCTGGTGTGAGGGATATAACTGGTACACAGCCAACGCGAGAACCACGGCAGCCATCGCCACCAGCGAGCCGACTTGACGCGCCCCCCAGCGCGACATTGGTTTCACAGATTTTTCGGCGGGCCAGGTCCAGATTTCGACGCTTTTCGTGATATTCTTCAGACTATGCACACCGGAATACCCGAACGTGGCATCCACCTTGCCCAAGACCTGATCTGCAACCGGTTTGGACATGATGATCCCATCCGGCGGCGCAAGCGCCTCAAGCCGCGCTGCAATATTGACACCATCACCCAGGAGGTTTCCGTCCTGATCCATCACATCGCCCAGATGCACACCGAAACGGAACCTCATCTGTCCGGCTTCCGGTTTTCCGGTATTACGCGCCTTCACTGCTTCCTGTGAACTCAACGCGGCCCGCACCGCTTCCACAGGGCTTGCGAATTCAGCAATCACGCTATCACCGGCACTGCCAAAAATGCGCCCCTCGTGGCTCTCGATCTGGGCATCAATCAATGCTCGGCAGGCTGTCAGTTCTGCCAACGCGGCTTCTTCATCCTCGCCCATCAACCGGGAATATGCCACAGCATCCGCGACGAGGATAGTGGTCAATCGGCGATCCATCGTTGCCTCCCGGTGAACCGATAGTACACAACGCGCGCGCAGTTTTGTAGCGTGCAAATTAATGCGCTGTTTTCCTTTGCCAGCGAAACATCCGGTTTTGGCTATCCGGAAAAGGCCTCGGGAGACACTCTGTAAGGTCTGCTTTGGGCTCGGTGCGGTCGTTCGCCGAAATGTCGCGAGTGACTGCTTCGCGGACAAAACGGCCTTTCGCAACAACACTCTTAAGGTACAAGCAGGCCGAGGTAACTCCGTTCTTTCCAGTATGAAAGTGACGCGCAATGTGACTCAAAGATCGGTTCAATGGATGCAGCTGAACGAACTAAAACTTCAAGATTTTTGCGCGACAATATAGCGGCTCTGGAGCATTGAGGCTTGATCAGAAGTATAAAGCACGTCGAAGCCTGCGGACGCGATTTTCCTTTCAAGCACTGATCCAGACACAAAATGCACAAACGGGGCTTTCCCAAGAGCCTGCATGATTGGGATGGCGATCCGACTGATCATCGCATACTTGAAACTACCGCTCTCAGGTGCGCAGACGGTTTTGGATATGAAAAGCCCACCGGGTTTTGTAAGCGCGGAAATGTGCTCGAGCGCTTGGTCCAAATCGGGCAGAAGATGAAGCAAATTATGCGCCAAGATCGCATCGTAAGAACCTTCATCTAAACCGTGCTCAAGAACTTCAGCCACCTTGAAAGTGACGTTCTCCAATCCTTCTTTAGCACGCTTCTCATCGGCAATCTTGATCATGCCAGGAGCGAGATCCGTGGCAGTGACATGGGCGACATGCGGTGCAAGCAGCAGCGCGGTTGAACCCGTCCCGCACCCGATTTCCAGTACGTTGTCCTCCGCTTTCAGGTACGACTTCGTGAGCTCGAGTGTTTTCAGATACCCTTCCATGTTGCGGATTGGGTCTGCCGCATACTTTTGCGAGATATTGCTCCAGAACGCGGCATCCTTGGACAAAGCAGTCATTTCATTACTCTCAAAAAAGGTTGTTGCCGTATCCTTTACTTCCAAACAATCATTTATGGAATTGCCACAATTTGCAGAAGTGCTATGCATAAATGCATGAACTGGAAGGCAATCAATTTCGACTGGAACCAGGTACGGTCCTTTCTTGCGACAGCCGAAGAAGGCTCGTTTTCCGCAGCGGCACGCGTTCTTGAGCAAACTCAACCCACTGTTGGCCGTCAAGTTGCTGCGCTGGAAACGTCCCTTGGCATCACTCTGTTTGAAAGAGTCGGCAAGTCGCTTAATTTGACGACCGCTGGCGCCGAGCTTTTGTTGCATGTCAGAGAAATGGCGGATGTGGCGAACAGGATTTCTCTTACTGCGACAAGCCAGTCGCAAGCTGTTGAAGGGCAAGTCAGGATTACTGCGTCCGATGTGATGTCTGCCTATCAGCTGCCACCTATACTGAAAAAGATCCGACTTGCGGCACCGCGACTAGAGATCGACATCGTTGCTGCAAATGACATACGAGACATACAGCGACGTGAGGCTGATATCGCCATCCGACATGTGCGTCCAACTCAGCCGGATCTGACAGCAAAGCTTGTCGCCGAGGCCACGGCCCATTTTTACGCAGCACCTTCGTACCTTGATCAGGTGGGACGGCCTAAAAATGAAAACGAACTTTCGAAATTGGACTTTGTTGGGTTTGGAGACATCGACACGATGATCGGTTTTCTCGATCCGGCAGGCATTAAAGTTACCAAAAAAAGCTTCAGGATTGGCTCACAAAGCGGGATTGTATCCTGGGAACTGGTGCGCCAAGGTTTCGGCATAAGTGTAATGTCGGATGATGTGGCCGCCATAACACCAGGTATGGAGCGCGTGCTGCCCGACCGCGAGTCATTCAAGTTCCCGATTTGGCTGGCGACGCACTCCGAGTTACATACCGCACGAAGGATCAGGTTGGTGTTTGATCAACTGGCTGACCAACTTAGCGCAGGGACCATCAGGTAATCCGGGAGTTCGTACTATGTCACAGGTTATTCCAACGCTTCACTTGCAATGCGGCAAAGTCGTTTCTGGGAAATCAACTTTGGCAGCGGAACTTGCGGAAAGAGACGCGGCCGTGCTCATTTCAGAAGATGAATGGCTTAGCACCCTGTTTGGCGACCAGATGAAGTCCCTTCAGGACTATGTGAATTGCGCTTTAAAACTGCGATTGGTCATGGGGCAAAGGTCTGGGATGCGGACGAAGCGGTCATTGGCTTGAAGTCTTTTTAAACAACAGCGTCGTCCTTGCGGTCGGTTTGGTGCCAGTGTTCGGGACTCGTTAAATGTCTGGATTTTGAAAGCGCCCTTCCCATAGGCTGCTAACCAAAATGGATGAGCGATGGGAGGATGAAATGCTCGATACGACACTGACGGATCAGACACAGGCGTTTCTCGACGCGTTCGGCGAGGCACTCGATAAAGGAGATGTTGAAGCTGCCACCGAGATGTTTCAGGATGACTGCTACTGGCGCGATCTAGTGACCTTCACTTGGAACATCAAAACAGTCGAAGGAAAAGGTCAGGTAGCCGATATGTTGCGGCACCAATTGGCGACGATCAAGCCAAAAGGATGGAAGGTCGCAGACGGCGAGGTTCCGACTGAAGACGGTGGCATCACGACAGCATGGATCGAATTTGAAACTGAGGTTGCGCGCGGTTACGGTTTAATCCGTCTGAAGGATGGGTTGATCTGGACGCTGCTGACCACGATGGTCGAACTAAAAGGATACGAAGAACCTAAGGGCTTTCAGCGTCCTCTAGGAGCTAAACATGGAGCTGGGAAACACCGCACGACCTGGAAAGAAGAGCGGGAACAAGAAGAGGCGGAACTCGGATACAAGACGCAACCGTACTGCCTGATCATTGGCGGCGGACAGGGCGGTATTGCTTTGGGTGCACGTCTTCGCCAGCTCGGCGTGCCTACTATCATTGTGGAGCGCAACGAACGCCCCGGAGACAGCTGGCGCAAACGCTACAAATCCCTCTGCCTACATGACCCGGTCTGGTACGACCATCTGCCTTACATCAAATTCCCAGAGAATTGGCCGGTCTTCTCACCCAAGGATAAAATCGGTGATTGGCTTGAAATGTACACCAAGGTGATGGAGCTCAACTACTGGACACACGCGACCGCCAAGTCCGCCAGCTATGACGAGACAACCAAGGAATGGACGGTCGTTGTAGACCGCAACGGCGAGGAAGTAACGCTGAAACCCAAACAGCTTGTCATGGCAACGGGTATGTCAGGCAAGGCCAACATGCCGAGCTTTCCCGGAATGAATAAGTTCAAAGGCGATCAGCACCACTCATCGCAGCATCCAGGCCCAGACAAGTACAAAGGTAAAAAGGCAGTTATCGTTGGATCAAACAATTCCGCGCATGATATCGCCGCAGCCCTTTGGGAGAATGACGTCGACGTCACCATGGTTCAGCGCTCCTCGACGCATATTGTGCGGTCCGATACTTTGATGGAAATCGGGCTCGGGGATCTATATTCCGAACGGGCCGTCGAAGCCGGCATGACGACCGAAAAGGCAGACCTTATCTTCGCTTCGCTGCCTTATGCGATCCTACATGAGTTCCAGATTCCAGCCTACGCCGCGATGAAGGAACAAGACAAGGAGTTCTATGACGGGCTTGAGAAAGCAGGGTTTTGGCTTGATTGGGGCGACGACGATTCCGGTTTGTTCATGAAATATCTGCGCCGTGGATCAGGCTACTATATCGACATCGGCGCCAGCCAGCTCATCATTGATGGAGAGATCAAGATAAAGCGTGGTCAGGTTGTTGAGGTCGACGAAACCGGCGTAATCTTGGATGATGGAACACATCTCGACGCAGATGTCATTGTCTATGCAACTGGCTACAATTCGATGAATGGGTGGATTGCAGATCTGGCTGGTCAAGAAATGGCTGACAAAGTCGGGAAAGTATGGGGTTTGGGATCGGATACGACGAAGGACCCTGGCCCTTGGGAGGGGGAACAGCGCAACATGTGGAAACCTACGCAGCAAGAAGCTCTATGGTTTCACGGCGGGAATCTGCATCAGTCGCGCCACTATTCGCAGTTTCTATCGCTGCAGATAAAAGCTCGAATGGAAGGTATCGAAACGCCTGTTTATGGTCTTCAAGACGTACACCATTTGTCTTAAACGTCGTCGGGCCGGAGCTTTTCCGGCCCCACTTTCCCAAAAGACTACACCCTAAAAAGAACTATCCCTTCAGCAAATCAAAATCAGAAGCGTTCGCAAGATAGACTGCGCGGCTTGTAGTCGAAACTCAGGACTATATTTATTTCTAATGTTCCACCAGATGAGTGACGGCTTTGGGCTCAGAGCAGCCGTTTGCTGGGCTCTGTTTGAGTGACCGCTACGCGGACAAAGCCGCCATTGGCCAGAGGGCCGCGCATCTGGTTCGAATGCGTGACCGATCTGCGGGCATTTCGGACGCGGAGAGTGATGGAACGGTCGTGAATGCACGATGTCCACTCTACGGCTTTGACAACTCAAATATTGTTGGACATCGAGGACCAGGTCGAAAATGATCTGAGGTATGGAACGTCGCCTCGCAGCAATCCTGGCCGCAGACATTGTTGGATACAGCAGCCTCATGTCAGCCCACGAAGAAGGCACGTTGGCTCGACTACAGTCGGCGCGCAAAAGTGTCTTTGATCCGATAATCAAGGCACACCATGGCCGCATATTCAAAACCACAGGAGACGGCCTGCTTGCCGAATTTCCCAGCGCGGTTGATGCTGTGCGTGCGGCGGTTCTGGTACAAAGCAAGTTTGCGTTTCTAAACAGTGAATTGCCCGACGCTGAACGCCTGCTTTGGCGCATGGGTGTCAATGTTGGTGATGTAATTTTCGAGGGCGCAGACGTTTACGGTGACGGTGTAAACATAGCGGCGAGGCTGGAAGAGAATGCGAATCCTGGGGGCTTCTGGATTTCCCGCGCCGTGTTCGAGCACGTCAAAGGCAAGGTCGATCAGGTCTTTGACGAAGTGGGGTTTCGCAAATTTAAGAATATCGACAGTTCAGTACAGGTCTATCGGGCTCGCTTGGAACAACGCGAATCGGGCCTTGCGACTGGCGGCCTATTTGATTTTCCCGACGGCCAGAAAAAGCAGGTAACCGCCGCGGGTGAATGCCTCTGTGGGGCAATCCGCTTCGAATTGGATCAGCCACCGATCAATTCAGGCTTCTGCCACTGCAAGTTTTGCCAGAAATTCACTGGTGCGCCCGTTGCGGTTTGGACCGCCTTTACTTTCGGTGCCCTGCGATATGTACGGGGAGCGCCGAAATCGATTATGGCGTCTCCGATAGCGAGAAGGGAGTTCTGCGGCGACTGCGGCACTGCCCTGACATACAGGCTGATCAAGCCCGAACCATCCGAGATTTTTGTTGTGTTTACGGCTGCATTTGACAACCCGGCTGATTTCACACCATCAGTTCACGCTGGTATCGAAAGCCAGATGCCATGGATGAATGTTCTTGATGAATTACCGCGCTCGCTCTGCGAGGCCTCGCGGACACTTCAAGCTGCGTGGACAGCCGCTGGCGTCGACAATCCGTCGCTGTGGAAGCGGTCGTCAAAGGGCTGAGCTTACACCTATCGTTGGCTTGGGGTCGGGGTGGTTAAGATTACACGGAACTTGGTCTATGACTGTCGGCTCTGGGCTCGATGCGCACATTCAGTTAATAACGCCCAATGTCTGCAATGCGGACAAAGCAGACGGTTTGAGTGAAAGTACGCTCCAATTGTCCAGATCGCGACAAGTCTTTCCTAAGTTTGGAAGTTTGAGGAGTGGTGTCCCAAATGGTCTAAAAACACCAAACATTCCCGCAAAGGTTAACAATGCGTGTTGTTGTATCGTGAATGTGCACTCATCTTGCCATTTGGGCCGTACAATCTCTGAAAAACACGATATCCTTATGCGATTAGGGCCACGAGTGCTAATTTTTAACCGTTGTTTTTGTGCGAGTTGAATATGGTAAACCTGAGTAAATGGAAGCTATTCCAAACAGAAAGTAATCTCTCCCAATATGTTTCAGTTGGGAAAAGCTCTCAAACACCTGTACGAGCTTTCTTTGAAATAGCTGGACCAGTTTTCGTTCTTTTAGTTTTGATTGCCTACGCCCTTTATAGTGCTTCTGCAGCAAACTATGCATCGGCCCTTATCTGAAGCCAGTTAGCTTCGTCTGAAATGCGAGGGCTCTAGGCGTTTGAAGAGGTTCCAGCGTCAACGGCTGCTTTGACTAGGGCAGACGTGGGCGGAAAACATGGCAATGTCTGCAATGCGGACGAAGCGGACATGACTCGTGCTACATGGAACTGCCCCTAAGAGCCACTCTTACTGAGGTACTCTGCCGCTTCTAAAGCGAGCGGCATCCAGTGCCTATTTTGGGATACAGGAACCATTACCCAGCTTCTGGGCGGATTTTTCCTTCCTTTAGGATTCCAAGTCTCCGCTCCGTCAATCGAATATGCCTGCCTCAATTGGTCTTCCCCAAGTTTAAACGACATGTCCAACTCCGAGAATGTTGCAAACATCTTCCGGTCTAGCATTAGTTGACGTCGCCCCCAGCGTGAGGAGACGGAAAAATTCGAATACTCTCGCTCTATTCGCTCGATGATCAACTCAAGGCTTGCTTCGGCACTATCGGTCATTGAGTCCCCCGTTCATGGTCGCCTGACTCACGATGAAATGCATAAGTGGGCGTATGTGGGGTTACAACACCGCCGCCTATACAAATCCGCAACAAACGATCAACAAACCTAGATACCCAGGCGGTTGCTTTGGGCTCGGTGTAGACGCTCGCCAAATCGCGGCGAATGTCTGTTTTGCGGACAATGCTGCCGTTCTAGGGTTCAAAAACAAACGGAGCTGAAATCTATGGGCAGGCATCTCCACTTGTAAGGATGCAAATAGGAATGCCTAGCAATATTGCGGCAGTAACTTTTGCCGCCTCACCCGCCGATATATCAGCATCTCTTTCTATCTCATAAGAATCTTTTTCTATCAGAGACTTGCAGGGTTCCGCATCGATTGGACTAGCAATAAATTTTTTGAACTTTCCGTGAAATTTGATTGTTGTAAGATAGCTCCTCCCATCCGCCAGAAGTTGATAATCCCCGACAAGAATTTGCTCAGCTACTTCCTGAGCAGGGTCCTTGACACATACCATTAATACATCTTCACCAGCGTTCGTTTTCGCGTCAAAAGTGTATAAATCACGTTCAGCTGAAGCTGAACATGCCGCTAGCGTTCCACACAAGATAAATGCGAGCGAACTGCGTAGCATAGGCCTCTTTCTCCCGGAAGCCATCATTATGCCAGGAGCTAAGGAGCGCATTGACATAAATCAGACATCTTAGAGCAGCGACTGCTCCATTGAACGCGCAAGAACGTAGTTATGCGTGTCTGCTTCGGGTTCAAAGCGGTCATCCGCATTGTTTGCTAGCATCCTGCGGTGGCGGGGGAGGATCGGGGCCAAGTTGGTTGTCGAAGACCCGTAGAGCCAATTTCGTTTCAAGCTCTCTCGCACCCTCATTCACATGAGATTGCTTTGGGCTGAGAAGATACATCTGACTTAAATGCGGACTTAGCCGCCTTGGGCATTTGGCTTCTGCGACACGCGGAAAAGGAAGAAAAACATGGATAGGATCGCGTGCTTTAGTAGCCCAAAAGGGGGTGAACCCTGAGTGCGCCACTCGACTTTGATCCACGTCAATCACATGCGAAATTCGGCATGTTAGCTAGAACTTACTTGGCTCGAGGTGTCCGTAGTAGCTGATCGCTCAATCAGAATACTGGTGGGTTGGCGGTTTCACGCGCCATCCATTCAGTATCAGAGCAGAGCGATTGATAGCCATTTCCAGAGTTTCTGTCCTCGGTCAAAAGGGAGGATTTGGAGAATGCTTAGAAGGCCGTTCAACTTAATACTTGTTGCGTCACTACTCTTTGGATGCCAAATGACTGAACCTGTTGTTTCGGCAGACTCCAGCACGTTCAGCGTCACGTCCGTTAAAGTCGCTCTGGCAGACCCGGTATCAATCGACAAGCGATTGGCTCGTTGGGATATCGGAGTTACAAGTGAGCGTTTCGCAGAGGACGTACGCCTGGCTACGAGCCAAGCCTTGAGGTCACCGCCGGAAGGCGGAGGTCGGCCGGTCGCTGTGAAGCTCACATTGATTGACCTGACATTAGACAGCACAATTCCTGGCCTTCTGCAAAGTCCGCTAATAACGCCTTACCCTTACAGCCGGATCGTCGCGGAGGTTCAGGTGCATGACGCACAGTCTGGTGAATTGTTGATCCGGCGGAATTTTCTTGGAGATGACAATCCCGGCGAGCACACCTTCGGTAGCACGGTGCGCTCCAGTTTCAGTGGAGGAAAATCTCTTCCTGAAGCTTATCAGGACGTGGTGAATGGTTTCGCCGACGATTTGGTTCGCCAGTTCAAAGTAGGGTTCGATAAGACGACCTGACGTGTTCCCAAATGCCTCTCCCTGAAAGAAGGTTTAGCCGAAGCACGGGCCTGGCTTCGAGACAAAGCGCGGGGCACAGAACGCTTTGGGTTGGTCGCCTCATCAGGCGGGTACCTATGCCGGATTAACGGCGGCTCTGGGCTCAATGCGGTCATCTGAGAGATTTTGTCAGATGTCCGGACTGCACGTCATAGAAGACGTTTCCCGATGTCGGTTTCAGAACGTTTCGCCCGCGACTGGTCGAACTGGAAGTCAATTGATCTGTTTTGGTCCGAGTGCCAATAAGCCGTGTGCATCCGTTGATTGGGCTTCTCTGACGGCTTTGTTTTTGTTCTCAGCCAATGTCAATTTGGCATTGTCTTCGTAAATATTCAGTCGAAGTGATGTCGCTAGAGATTGCAGCTGCTTAATCAACTGCAACTGGGCTTGAACCAAGGGATGAACTTTCACGCTTCCGGATTTAGTGACCGTGGTAAAACCTGACCGTGCAAGCAAAGCAGACACATCATCCAATTGGTGCACAATGCGTGCGTACTGAACACAAAGATTGATGATGTTGCGTTTGCCTCTGTAGCGGTAGGGAATTTGAAGTTGAACCCGAGCATACTCTTCGTACACAGGGCTAGAAAGCGGTCTCCCTGGTTCAAAAACAGTATTGGCGTTTGAACGTTCCTCTTGATCATCGCTAAAACCAAAGACATTACTCATCTAGTTTTACCCTTTCCTCAGTTGATTGAGTGGAAACTGATACGAGCACAGTTAGCGAGCTGAAGTGGTCGCTGCTCGAGACTATTTTCGGTTGTGATTTTTCGGTTTTCACTTTCAGGTCTGTGGAGGCACGGTCAGCAGGCTAGGTTGGGGTTTTTTGTCCCTCCCCCCTACCGAGGCATTTATCAAGCTGTGTGAGTTAGGTTTCCATTTGTTACGTTACCGTCCCACACCAAATAGTCGTGTCTTTGCCCCGTAAAATTGGGCCACTACTTTGGTCGAGAGGGGGGAACAAGGG